>JADGFH010000633.1 GCA_016743925.1 Labilibaculum sp. | reverse complement strand
GCACCACATTGTAATGTTAAGATGGTGTCTAAACTCAATACAAAACTTTCTTGCATTCATACTAATCCTGATGATTTAAATCAGATGCTTGCGTATTTTCAGTATCAAAAAAAAATAATCCTGAAGTCTACCAAATTTATTAAGGTTCTTTCTAAAAAAGGTAAGAAATTGAAATTATACAAGAATGATATAGTCATTTCATGGAAAGATGAATTAAAAGAATTTTACCCAGAAATGACGAGAGTAAAAGATAAGACTAATAAATTTTCATTATTACCAGAAAAGATTAAATATCTACAAAAGGAAAGAAGAAATCTTTCAAAACAATTTCAAAAAGAAGGAAAGAATTTATATTCATCACCTTTAAATTTCTTCTTTGAATCTCGAATTGAATGTCTTAAGGATTTATTGCTAATTCAAGATGATGTTTTGTATGTCAACCAAGACTTGAAGTTAAGTGAGAACTCTCAAGTCAAAAAAACAAATTCTCATCAGTTGAAATGGACTGAAAGTAAAACAGCTCTGGTTGAACTCATTTATGCTTTACACAGCACTAAATCAATAAATAAAGGGAGATCGGAAATTAATAAGATTACTCAGATTTTTGAGAATGTATTTGATGTTGATTTGGGCGATGTCTATCATACTTTTTCAGAAGTTCGAAATCGAAAAATAGAACAAACTAAGTTTCTAGATCATCTAAAAGATTCACTTTTAAGTAAGATGAAAGAAATTGATGAGAAAATTACACTTTGATTTTCTAAGAATAAATAATTTCATGCGAAAATTTCTTTCCCAACTTGGGATGTACTTGGGAAAAAGAATCTACTAATTATTGCAATTTGAGGGCTAAGTTATTTTGTGTCATTTAAAACAGAATCTTATGCCAACAGAAATTGTAACCACAGATGATTTGAGAGAATTCAAAATTGAATTACTGGATGAATTCAAAAGGATTTTAAAAGAGCACCATGGTCAGCCGGCCAAGAAATGGCTAAAATCTTATGAGGTGCGTGAACTACTGGGGATTTCGGCTGGAACCCTGCAAACCATGCGATCCAACGGAATCCTTCCCTACACAAAGATTGGAGGCATGATGTTTTATAATTTTGAAGACATCAAAAAAATGCTGGATAAGAATCAAGTCAAGTGTCGATTTCCTATTAATGGCCATTGATGAATTACATCCGACATCTCAATGGATTCTTTCAAAGGCTGGAACAGGATGAGCGTATAAAAGCTTATCACATCAGTCTGTATTTGTCCTGCTTCCAGATTTGGAACATGAATCGCTTCAAAAATCCTTTTTCGGTGAATCGCTTTGAGATGATGAAGCTCTCCAGAATAGGATCCGTAAACACTTATGCCCGTTGTATAAAAGAATTGAATCAGTGGGGCTATATTGAGTATTTTCCTTCGGCCAATTTACATTCCGGCAGTCACATTAGCTGTATCAGATTTGATATCGCAACAGATACTGGATCTGATACAGCAAGTGATACACTTTTAATAAACATTACAAACAAAAACAAAGAAGGGTATCCGGATAATTTGAAAAAGGAAAAAGGAAAAAATGGAAACGGAAAAAACCGATTGAATGCAAGTCTCGACAAAGATTATTCAGAACCCTTATGAGGATGTAGCCAAGCTGATTGGGAATAACTATCAGTTCGATTTCCCATCCTGTTTGAATTGGTTGGAGATGGTAGGCAAAAAGCAATTTGGTTCTCATTTTACCATTCACAAAGAAGATGTGGGCTTAATCTATAAACTGTTGGTTTATGCCATCGGTGATGAGCCCAGCTGCAAAAAGAAAGGACTGAGTTTGCACAAAGGAATTTTATTAACAGGGCCAATTGGCTGTGGGAAAACTTCCCTAATGAGGCTCATCAACCAATTTTTCCCTCCGCTAAGACAATTTCAGATGAAATCATCTCGGGAGCTAAGCTTTGAGTTCGAACGAGAAGGATTCAAGGTGATCAGTCGGTATGGAAATACCTACTTGCATAGCATAGGAAAAGTTATTAAAACTGGAATTATCTGTTTTGATGATCTGGGCATAGAACAAAGTCAGAAGTACTATGGAAATGAGTGCAATGTGATGGCTGAAATTCTGCTTAGTCGCTATGACTTATTCATTCAAAAGAAAATTATTACCCATCTGACTACAAATTTATCTGCCTCAGAGCTGGAAGCTCTTTATGGAAACCGTGTTCGAAGCAGAATGCGTGAACTGTTCAATCTCATAGCTTTTGAGAAGACTTCCAAAGATAAAAGAGTATAGATACGCCTTTATGTGAGCGGCCTGTTTCTTCTATTTATTCTAACCAACATCTTCCTCATTCGCAAGCTCAATTGTGTGATGTAAGTGTTTTCATTTCTTATCGAAACAAGCCTTCCACATCCCTGCATGAAGAGCATCCCCTTCATTTCATTACGGCTCTGCACTTGCTTTTTCCTGCCCTAGGAAGAAGTTTTTTGTGCTGGTAAAGGAAATAGATATCTGCTAAGAAGATGAGTCCTGTGTGTCGGCCAGTATGGCTCAGCCATTTATCAGCTCCCAGGCTGTTTGCTGCGCTCAGCTTAGGGATTCTGATTGCACTGCTTTACCCAACAAGCCTTGGACACTCGCAGGCAAGAGTATCCCTTTTATTTCATTCCAGAGCTACACTTGCTTTTCCCAAAGTTGTAAAGAAAATTGTATTGGTTTAAAAATCAGCCAAAGGAAAGACAAAAAGAAAGCACAATATAGCCGATTACCCCGCAGGCTTGCCCGTTAAAAATACAAGGCCAGGCTTTGTGCCACAGGTAAAATTGTGCGTTCAGCTTGTTCTATTTTTTTTATTGAGCTGTGACAGCCTTGTATTTTAGCTTGTCATCGGCTGGTAAATTGACTTTCTTTTCTTTTTTTGACCGTTTTTTCTCTTCTTTTTTTTAGAAACCAAAACAAAATCAAGCAAACAGAAACAAATTAAATGCTTTAACAAGCCAACTTGGGAAGAAAGATGATTTTTTGAGATCAATTCAGATGAAAACAGATCAATTAACTACAAATCACCTAATTTTTACTAAACAATAAAAAACACCCAAGTTGGGAACAACTTGGGAAATTCTTGTTTTTGGATTTTGGACATTTGCCTTATCGAAGCAGAGATTACTATCATGTATTCGATTAGATAATAGAAAGTTTACTAAAACCCTAAAAACTTATGTTTGGAATCGATCACATTAGCTGGGCCAACTTTTTAAAACTCACGGTCTTTGTTTTGATTGCATGGTATCTGGGATTGATGGCGCTTGCTTGGTTGAAAAGCAATCACAAGGATCAGCAGATTCAGTTTGAAGATCAATCAGAAGATGATTTTCAAAAGCAGGAGTTTCAGCCGATACTGGTTTCTGCAAAAGATTTTACCACAGAATTGATCCCGCCTCTTTCCCTGTCAGGGATCTTGCCAGCCCTTTCTTTTCAGGAAGAAATGGGCATGGATAAAGCTTATGAACTGGATGCCTTTTTACAGCCTGATGAATTAAGATTTAAAGAAATTTTAAATCAAATTCAATATCAACAATAAGTACTAAAAATTAATTTCCATGAAAAAAAACAGATTGAGAATTTATCAAAAGGGGATGGCTCTTTTGATTGGGATGCTTTGCATGGCATCACTTGCTTTGGGACAAAGTGCAACAGGAATTGATCAAGCTACCAGTGAAATCAATTCCTATGTTGATCCAGTATCTAATTTGATCATTGCCATTGGAGCGGTGGTTGGTTTAATTGGAGGAGTCAGGGTCTACATCAAATGGCAAAGTGGAGATCAGGACACTCAAAAAGCCATCATGGGCTGGTTTGGTGCCTGCCTGTTTTTAATTTTGGTAGGTGTTGTCATCAAGGCATTTTTTTCCTGATGGATAGCTATCAAATCCAAAAAATAGACACCAGCTTGTATGTGAAAGGTTTTTCAGGTGAATTGGTTTATTTAGCTCTGTACAGTAG
>JADGFH010000632.1 GCA_016743925.1 Labilibaculum sp. | reverse complement strand
GAATACAATCCTATAAATATTTGATTCCTTCCCATTCAGTCAAACAAATAATCTGGCTTATAGTCTACATTAAATCTTTTCAAAAACAAAAGATACTCCTCTTTAAAACTCGCTTTCTTGTGATGTTCTTTTTGATTCTGAATATAATTTACGACATCATCAAGAGATGAGTGACTATACGAAAAAGCACCAAAACCTTCTTGCCATCCAAATTGATATTTTGTAAATCGCTGCTCTTTAATAAAGGTATTTGAGGATTTCTTCACTTCCCGAACCAAATCAGAAAGGCAACAAGAAGGCCTCATTCCTATCAATATATGAATATGATCAGATACCCCATTTATAGCAATCACTTTTTGCCCTTTATTTTTAATAATTCCAGTAATGTATCTATACAGTAAATCTTACCAATCTGTGGATATCAGTTCTTGTCTACCCTTTACGACAAAAACAAGCTGTATGTAAATTTGAGAGTAGGTAGACATAATTGATTTTTTTTTAATCGACTCTTCCTGAGCGTCAAAATGAGGTAATTACTATTATAAACATTTGATTCCTCTGGATTCAGCTACTAAAAATAACAGTCGCACGCAACTTTATACTGTGCCTTTTTCCACTTTTCACTTGAAGCTTTTATTTCACTTTAGACTTTACCACTACAACTTCACGATGAAAGCATCAGCGTAACCTTTTTCGCGCACCTCGCGAAGTTCACGACGGCAAACCCAATAATTATCGTAGCTGCCATAAAAATAGCGATACAATTCGTCTTGTTCGTCAAATGTTCTATTAAGGTTTTTAAACTTGAGTCGCTTAACACCCATTTTAGACTTACTCGCCAGCACCTGTATTACATAGTGAGGCTTGACAGCATTTTCTGATTTACTAGTGGTAGAATTCTTGGTACTTGGTGTTTTTATTTTTGCCTGACTAAATCCAAGATCTTTTAACTTTTGAACCGCTTCATCAGCCATTTTTTTGTCATTATAATTACCTATCTCAACTGTATAAAATGGTTTTTTTGAGATTTTGATATGCCCTAACTCATAATAATAGTCAACATACTCTTTCCCTCTCATTTTTCGCCCCATATTATAAGATCCCTTTTCGGCAACCAATTTCTTAGAACTCACATTTTTCTTCTTCGCTTTGTATTCAACCAATTCCCCTTTGTTAATAACTGCAAGATTGGCATTGGGAAATCCAGATAAAACCTCATTCTTCAAATATTTCTGAGCATCTCCCACATCTTCAAATCGTCCTAGCACATAATGGTACTTTCCTTTGTTCTGAAAAACTTTTACAGAATTATGCGGTGCAAAACTTTCCGCATTTAAAACATCCTTGCTTTGCTGAAGTACAATCGTATAAAAATAAGCTGTACCAACATTATTCAACTTACCAATCGCAAGTTCTGCTGCCTTTTTTTTCTGCACACTTTGATTGGTTATCTTTTTCTTTTTGGTCTGGTCTTGATCATCCTTTCCTTTTGAAAGAACACTTACAATCTGCTCACTAGAAAACTCCGTGTGTAAATCAAGAACTTTAGCTTCTAAATAGCCGTAACTTTTAATTTCTTTTACCAATTCATCAGCATCACTTTTATTACTGGTTAATCCTGATAAGTAATAATATTCTCCATTCTTCCCACTCAATTCAAGAACATCATCAATTTCTTCAAAATAATCTGTATACACAGGATATTTAAATTTAGCTATCTCGACAGCATAAGTCGTTCCTCCAGCTGTAGAACCGGCAAAATTAACATCAAAGAAAGAAGAAAAGGAACCAATTGTTCCAGCAGTTAAGAAAAAACAGATTAAAAAATAGATATTCCTCATAGCAAGTGGCAGAATAGAGTGTTGCATTATTGCATAAAATTAACAAAACTTAACAATAGTAAATATAATAAAATACTTATTAACTGCTTAAATTATACAAAATAAAATATCTATAAGTCAATTAACTAGTGACTAGTAGCTTAATTTTCCATTACAAAACAATCAATAATTCCAATCGTCTATTTTCCTGATGTTCCTCTTCCGAACAATCCACTTCATCAAAACATGCATTTAAAATAAACTACTCTCCCCATGCATCCACCTCAACAATAGTCGATTGAAGCCCTTTTTTCAGTAAATAACTCCTAGCCTTCTCTGCCATCTTCAATGAAACATGCCTATTCGTTTGCTCATCTCCAATTGCATCAGAATGCGCATTAATTTTGATCTTCAAATCTGGAAATAGCTTCCAAAACCGATACAAACGATCCAAAATCTTTCTTACTTTTTCTGAAAATTCAGCTTCATTCTTTAGGTAATAGATGTTTTTAAATGAGATTTTTTTAGCTGGATAAGCAATCGGAAGTAAATCTTCAACAAAAGCAAAACCCGCTTTTCTCTCCAAATGCTTCATTTTAATTTCGAACTTATCCTTCCGTACAGAAGGATTATATTGAATCAATTTATCCTGATAATTCTCCTTTTCTAATTTAATCTCAAACAACACACCACTTTGCCTTTCTTCTTTCAAAATTGAAAATTGGTAATATCCATCCTGATTCAACTCATTTACCACAGGAAATTCTGTATCCCCATAAACTTTTCGTACCTGTACCTTTAAATTTTCGATAATTTTTCCGGATTGAAAATCTATCACTCTAAATTCAACATCCTCTTTGGTATTCATTTCGAGTTTATAAATCTGATCCCTTAATCCCCTATCTTCTCTATCCGATACAAATAAAAGATGTTCTCGATCTTCAAAATCAAGAATGGCATAATCTGAATATTCAGAATTGTAAGGCATCCCAGCATTCTTTACTGGAGCCCAAGTTCTATCTGCATTTCGAGATGTGAAAAATAAATCGAGAGCTCCATATCCTCCATGACCATCAGAAGAAAACCACAATTGACCATTTTTTAAAATCCTTGGATAAATCTCATTCTGGAACGTATTTACAGTATTGCCTAGATTTTTTGGTGTCGTCCAATTTCGTCCATCCCATTCACTCACATACAAATCCATACCACCAAAACCGCCTTTCATATCCGAAGCGAAATACATTTTTTTTCCATCAGCTGATAAAAATGGATAACAGCACGAATATTTTCGAGAGCTAAATCCCAAACTCTCTTTAGTTTGCCATTTACCATCCTTAATTTCTGCTACTGCAATTTCCATCTGCTGCTTTCTTTTACGAGTAAACCATCGAGTATAATAAAGCTTTTGCCCATCGGGTGATAAACAAGCAGCTCCAATATTGGTTTTAGCCTCTAAACTTTTAGCAAATGCTTTCGCAGATTCATAAACTGAATTTTCGTACGCCGACACAACCAGTTGATGGATATTCTCTTTATTATTTATTCTTTTCGATGTATTGGAATAGACAATTCCATCAGCAAAAGAGGCTATTCCTAAGCATTTCCCTTTCGGTTGAGTACTTATCTTTACCAAATGAAGTTCTTTTGTTGTATTTCGAAATGCAATCAACTCATTTATTGCATTTAAATTCTGCTTCACCTCATCCAAATCCGCTCCACTTTCCTTAGCTTTTTCATAAATAAGAATAGCTGCTTCAAAACTATCCTTAGCAAGATATATTTTGGCCATATTTAATAAATCATCAGGCCTTCTTACCTCTTCTGGAATCGCATCATAAAAACCTTCCGATCTTTTATAATCACCCAATGCAAAATAAGACTCTGCGATCTTTCGATTTAAATTAGCACTTTTATTTTCAACTTTTTTATAGTGAAGAATGGCTTCTACATACTCTCCTTTTATCAAAGCTCGATCTCCTTTTTTAAGGTATTTATCTTGAGCCATAAGGCTGGATGGAATCAATAACAAAAGAAGGAGGAGTTTTAATTTGCCGATCATACTTTACATTTGTTAAAAGGTGAACATAAACTAAATTTAAGTCTTTTTTTAAAACAATACAAAATAGGAGCGACAAAAAGAGCCTTGCTAGTGTGCGATTCTATCGGGTTCTATT
>JADGFH010000631.1 GCA_016743925.1 Labilibaculum sp. | reverse complement strand
TGGGTTTGGTCTCCACAAGGAGTAATTGCAATGCATCAGCCAGAGACTTGGGGCTATGTTCAGTTTTCAGATGAGAAAGCAGGAGGAAGCGTTGTGGATTTTCAAGAGGATGCGAATTATGATTTAAGAAAAGAACTCATCAGATTATATGGACAACAGAAGCAATATTTTAGAAAAAATGGTGCATATACTTCGAAACTACACTCCAAATATTCCATTGAAGTTGAATTTACACGAAAGCAATTTTTGATCTATTCAAAAGGAAAATCGGGAAAAACCTTGTATATCAATCAGGAAAGTAAAATCTGGAGTGAATAGCTCTAAATGTTAGATCTTTGGATGAATGACTTGTCCTTTTAGCTTGAATTTTATTTGATGTCCATATTGTAGATGGACATCAAATATTAATAAATATCAAATACAATTTTCAAAAAAATATTAACATTTTTTTTAATTAACTAAACGTAAATAATGATTATTTGGTTATGATTGGTTGATCATGTGGTGCTTGTAGGTTTTTTAACAAAAATTAACAAAACACTGCTTTTGCATATTGTGTTTTTGCAAGCAAAATATTAGTTGTTAGACGTGCGTAATTCATTGATTGTTAATAATTGTGAGAAAAAGATATAGAGGTTTGATTTAGGATTTTGTACTTTAGGAATACCTAATTATAATCTTATCTTTTTTTATATGAAAAATGTTAAATTACTATTTCTGATATTAGCCATGGCAAGTTTTTTGCCTAATGCTTTATCACAAGGGGTTACAACCTCTTCTATGCGAGGTAAAATAGTCGATGGCAAAAATGAACCTGTTTTTGCTGCTACAGTTGTAGCAACGCACACGCCTACAGGAACCCAGTATGGAACCATTACGCAACACGATGGTCGATATGACATGAGGAACATGAAAATTGGTGGTCCTTATACTGTAACTGTTACATTTATAGGTTACAAAGAAACAAAGCAGGAGAACATTCACTTGCAACTAAATAAATCTGCCGAGATAAATTTAGTTCTTAAAGAGGATAATGTTCAAATTGATGAAATCACAATTGTTTACGATAAGAACGATGTTTTTAGCCAAGACAGGACAGGAGCCCAAACGAATGTGAACAGCGAAAGAATTGAAGCATTACCTACTATTTCTCGATCACAGTCAGATTTGACTCGTTTAACTCCAGAATCGGATGGGAATAGTTTTGGTGGTCGAAATAATCTCTACAATAACTTCTCACTAGATGGATCTATTTTTAATAATTCATTCGGTTTAGATGTTTCCACTCCCGGAGGTCAGGCAGATGCTCAGCCAGTATCTTTAGATGCAATTGATCAAATTCAAGTTTCTCTGGCACCTTTCGATGTTCGAGAAGGTGGTTTTACTGGTGCTGGCGTAAATGCAGTAACCAAATCAGGAACAAATGATTTTAAAGGATCTACCTATTACTATTTCAGAAATGAAAGTATGATAGGTGATAGAGTTGGAGGCTTAAAGGTTGAAAATTTTGATTTTAGCACGAAGCAATATGGTGTTAGTGTAGGTGGTCCAATTATAAAAAATAAACTGTTCTTCTTTGTGAATTATGAGCAGGAAAGAAGAGATCAGTTAGCACATGGCTTTGTTGCTGACGATGGAAGTAATACTGGAAATTCAAATACAACAAGTGTTTCGGAAGCTGATGTTAAAGCAGTCCAAAGTCATTTAAGGTCGCAATGGGGGTATGAACCAGGTGCCTATCAAGGATACAATCACGAAACTTCGAATGATAAGTTCCTGATTAAATTAAATGCAAACTTATCCCGCAATCACAATGTAGTGCTTCGATACAATATGTTGGATGCTTGGAAAGATATTTTACCACATCCTGAAGCTGTTGGAGGTAGAGGACCAACAAGTTTCCGATTGCCATTCGAGAATTCTTCCTATCGAATTTTCAATAAAATCAATTCTTTTGTTGGGGAATTGCATTCTCGATTTTCAACAAAAATATCTAATAAGTTATTGGTAGGATATACTACTTTCCGCGATAAGCGTGATCCTAAATCAGCACAATTCCCGGTTGTTGATATTCTTGATGGAAATGGAAATGTTGCAATAACTGCAGGTTCTGAAATGTTTTCTACAAGTAATGTGCTAAATCAGGATGTATTCCAGATTTCTGATAATATGACTTATTATTCAGATCGTCACGCCATTACTGTTGGGTTTAATTATGAGCGATTTAAATTCGAAAATTCATTCAACTTATTCTATTATCCTTGGGTTACTGCATTTAGTACTCAGAATTTCTTAAATAACGATTTTGCTTATTTCGTGGGTAATGCTACTAATGATCTAAATCAGGATGTAGTTGACGCAAATAAAAATGCTTATGCATGGTCCGATGTTGATGTTGCTCAAATAGCATTCTATGCTCAAGATGAATTTCAAGTGAATGATGACTTGAAACTAACGCTAGGATTACGCGTTGATCTTCCTAAATATTATAATGACATTCCGCAAGATGAGGCTACAGATCGTGGAAAGAATTTTGATGGCTGGGTAGATGAAAAGGGAAAATCGATAAGATTAGATCCTGCACAATGGCCTGATTCAAAATTGATGTGGTCGCCACGTTTCGGATTTAATTACGATGTAAAAGGCGACAGAACAATGCAACTTCGAGGAGGTTCAGGAATTTTCACTGGTCGTATACCTTTTGTTTGGTTAGGAAATCAATCAACCAATGCTCGCATTGATGCAGGATACGAATTTCAATTAAATTCTACAGCCGATGACTTCAAATATCCTCAGGTTTGGAAGAATAATCTGGCAATGGATGTGAAATTTGGAGATGGATGGTTAGCAACTGTGGAAGGAATTTATTCGAAAGATGTAAATGCTGTTGTTCACAGAAATTACAATATGCTGCCTCCTTCAGGAAATTTGACTGGTACAGGCGATACTCGTTCACGATTTGCCGGATTTAATGAGGTGAATATTTATTCTGCCTCTGCAGGATCGGAAGCTTTCCTTGATGCAGGAGCTATTGTTTTGGATAATACTAAAAAAGGATACCAGTTTACTACAACTGCTAAATTGGCAAAAAGATGGAATTCTGGTTTAACAACCGATATTGCATATACTTATTTAAGTGCAAAAGATTTGACTTCTATTCCTGCTGAGATTGCAGCCGATGCATTTCAAAGAAACCCTGTAGTAGGAAATCCTAACAGCCCTGCTTATTCATGGTCTAGATATGGTTTAGAACATAGAGTTATTGCATCAGCAATGTATAAGATTAGCTATGGTAAGTTTGCTTCTTCATTTGCGATGTTCTACGAAGCAGGAAAAGGAAATCGATACTCGTACACTTATACAGGAGATATCAATGGGGATGCCATCGCGAACAACGATTTAATCTATATTCCTAAAAATTCAAGTGATATTAACTTCGGTACAATAAACGATAGTGGTGATGGTGTTGTTGCAGCAAATGCTGCCGATCAATGGAAAGCTCTTGATGCTTTTATTAGTCAGGATGATTACATGAAGGACCGAAGAGGGAAATTTGCACAACGAAATGGAGCTTTATTGCCTTGGTTTGGACAACTTGATTTCCGTTTTATGCAGGATTACAATTTCCAGGTTGGCGGCAAGAAAAATACCTTGCAATTTTCAATTGATGTCTTGAATTTGGGTAATATGATTAGCTCTAATTGGGGAGTGCGTCAGTTTGCTACAACAACAAACCCAATTTCGGTTAATGGAGTTGATAACAACGGTACTCCATGGCTACAGTTCGATCCAAATTTAAAGGATTCCTACATTGATGATGTTTCTGTTAATTCGAAATGGCAGTTACAGATTGGATTGCGTTATATTTTCAATTAAAAAAATACGAATATTCCATTTAAGGAATAAATTGAATAGCTGTTGCAATTTGCAACAGCTAATTTTTTACTTCCGTTTTTTTGTATTCAAGACAACAATTGGAGCAAAGCGGAAATCATGAATACAAATAA
>JADGFH010000630.1 GCA_016743925.1 Labilibaculum sp. | reverse complement strand
TTAAAATATTGCATTGATGATGTATGTTGCTGTTATTTAGCTTCATGGTAGCATAGTCCATGTATTTGGAATATCTATCCATATGAAGGTTTGTTACTAAATGTAAATTTGTGAAAAATGGCAATGAGTTAGATCTATACTTTAACCTTTAGTGAGCAGTTTTTAGAATCTAATCGTACGTGTGTTTTAGATGATTTTACGATTGTATTATGCTTTAAATTAAGAAAGATTAATTTAAAGTTAAGGAAAGTGATAAATACAATTAAGATCATAAATTCCGTATAAATTATTAGCCTGATAAAGCTAATGAGGAAATAGCAAGGTTTTCCATAGGAGATGTTTGATAACGCAATTTTGTAAATGTTAATTTTAAAGAGGATAATAATGGTGGGGATAAATATTGGGATGAAAATTAAATTTATGCTATTGATTTTGTTTGTCTATCAAACAAGCATTGCTCAAAATGGCGTTAATAATTGGGAAAATCCGAATATTTTTGGAATAAATAAAGTCGAACCTTATGCACATTTTGTTTCTTTCGAGAATAAGAAATATGCTTGGAATGTTCAAAATTCTCCATCGGAATATCGAAAGAGTTTGAATGGTATTTGGAAATTTCAGATTGTAAAAAATACTTCGGAACGTTTGGTCGATTTTTACAAAGCAGATTTTAATACAAATCAATGGAAGGATATCCCTGTACCCTCTAATTGGGAATGCGAAGGTGGAAGTGCTACATTTGACTGTACGGTAAGTTAAGTACTATTTTTACTTACTTACAATTATGAAACAGATGAGAACGAAATTTGACAAAGAGTTCAAGAAAAAAGCAGTTGAGCTTTCTTATGCAAGAGGTAGTAGCAGCGAGATTGCTGATGAATTAGGGATAGACAGAGCATTACTTTATCGTTGGCGTAAAGAGTTTAAAGAATATGATAACAATAGCTTTCCGGGTCATGGTAATCCAAAAATGACAGATTTGGAACAAGAGAATGCCCGATTGCAGAAAGAGCTTAGAGATGCGAAGATGGAAAGAAACATCTTAAAAAAGGCAATCAGCATCTTCTCCGTGAGCGATGGGAAATCTACCAATTTATAAGCGACTACCGCCCCCGGTTTTCTATTGAGATGATGTGTAAAGTGTTCAAAATAAGCAAAAGCAGTTATTACCGATGGATAAAAAGTGGTCCATCCAAACGCTGGATTGAAAATGAACAGCTGTTGGTAAATATAAATAAAGTCTTTAAGGCAAGTTCCGGTAGTTATGGAAGTCCTCGGATTGCTGCAGAGTTAAATATATTGGGTTTTCAGGTATCAAGGCAAAGAACTGCAAGGATTATGAAAGCGGCAGAAATACGAGCAAAACGAAAAAGAAAGTTTGTAACAACTACCGATTCAAGACATGGCCATGCAGTTGCTCCCAACGTATTAAACAGGGAATTTACTGTAGCAAGGCCAGCTCAGGTTTGGGTATCTGATATTACCTACATCAGAACCAACAAAGGCTGGTTGTATTTAACTGTTATTATCGATTTGTTTGACCGAAAAGTTGTTGGATGGGCAATGAGCAAAGGATTGAGCACTGAAGAAACCTCAATTCCTGCATGGCGGATGGCAATTAAAAACAGACCTGTTATGCAAAAACTTATTTTTCATTCAGACAGGGGTATTCAATATGCTTGTTCGGCATTTATCAATATGGTAAATGCAAACAAATGGGTTTGCAGGAGCATGAGCAGAAAAGGAAATTGTTGGGATAATGCAGTAGCCGAAAGCTTTTTTAAAACTATAAAAGTTGAGTTCGTATATAAAAATCAGTTTTCAACTCAAGACCAAGCAAAACTATCATTGTTTAACTGGATAGAAACATGGTATAACCGCAAAAGGAGACATTCTGCTTTGGGATATAAAACAATGGAAGAATTTGAATTAATAAATATCAATCAGAGAATGGCAGCATAACACTTAACTAATCGTTCAGGTTTTTGTTGCATATCCAGAGAGAGGGAGTAGAACTTATGTTTGAAAATGCTTTATTTGTATGTGTTTTGAATGTTCTGAAAAGTTGGGTTCACTTGAGAGTTCACCTTAATAGAATATAACACTATCAAGTTAGTTGTTGCTTCTAATAATTTAAAAACACACACATAATCTAGCACTCTCTCATAATTATTCGAAGTGTTATATAATCTTCTTTTTTAAAATTGTGATTTTGATTCACCATCGATATTTATAATACATTTTACGATTAACTTTCTATATTTGCTGATGTATTTACAAAATTAATATTTAGGATTGCCTGTTTATGATGGTTGATGATCAATTATTGCAACAAATAAAAGAGGGAGGAATTGGCGCTTTTGAGCGGTTTTTTCAGAACTCTTATGCACGATTGTTCAACTACGCCAAAATATTTATCCCTAATGACTTGGTTGCCGCTGATATGGTGCAGGAAGCCTTCATTCATTTTTGGGACAAACGAAAAGAATTAAGAGTAGGTAAATCAATAGAATCCTTAATATTTACCTCGGTTAGAAACAGGTGTTTGAATTACCTTCGTGATGAATCGACCTACCAAAAGCACCTCGATAACTATAAGCTTGAAGAAAGTGAATTTCAGTTTCTGTCTCAATACGATTTTCTAGGTAAAGAAGAAGAGTCTTTGGAAGAGTTATTGATTAAAGAGATGGAAAAATCGATCAGTAAACTACCAGAAAAGTGCCGTCAGGTTTTTCTGATGAGCAAAGTAGAAGGTAAAAAACAGAAACAGATTTCTGAAGAACTCGGTATATCTGTTAAAGCAGTGGAGAAACATATATCTACTGCCAAAGTAAAACTACGCGAAAGCATGGAGCTTAAATTCCCAGCACTAAGCCTAATGATAACTTTTTTTATCGAATTTTAATTTTTTTTTCAGAAAATAGGTAGGGTTTTTTTCGAGCTTCGGGTATTAACTATGAAAGCACGGATAAAACATGAAAGAACAATTCCGAAAATATTTAGAGGGAACTGCTTCGGCAGACCAAAAGAGAGAGATCTTAACACATGTTAAGAGTTCAGAAACTGGCACGAGAGAATTTGAGCTAGAGAAAGAAGAGTGGAAGAATGATGAAGAGAGAGTGATATCTCTTGCAGCCTGGAATGCCTGGAAAAAGGTTAAAAGAGAGATTGCACCAGAGATATCGTTTACTCGTAAACTTGTTATTTCAAGTTTATCAGCTGCTTCAATTGTTTTTATTATAATGGGTCTTTCTATCTTTTGGCTCGGTATTCAATCCAATAAACAAGTATCTATCTACACAGCTTCAGGTCAATTGACTGAGGCTTACTTACCTGATTCATCAAAAGTAATCTTGAATTGCAATTCTACAATTACTTACCGTACGAGCATGTTGGGCTTAAAAAGAGAAGTTGAAATTGACGGAGAAGCTTATTTCGATGTTCGCAGCAAGATGTTTAGTTCATTTGACGTGGTGTCGAATGATGTGCGTGTTCATGTTACTGGTACACAGTTTAATGTTCAGGCCTATAAGGATGAGGATGTAAGGATTGTTTTAGAAGAGGGAAGTGTAATGTTGACCATGAAAAGTGATCCTGAGTTTGTGCAAAGACTTAAGCCAGGCGAACTAATTAGGTTCGATAATGAAACTAATAAAATAATAAAGAGAAGTATTAAGACTAAAGATTTCACCTCATGGAAAGAAGGAGTCTTATATTTTGAAAATAACAAATTACCTGATTTGTTAAAAACACTGGAGAGAAGATATGGTGTGAGCTTTGAGCAGATTGAAGATCCTATATTAAAAGAATTCACATTAACATTTACGATTCGAAATGAAAGATTTGGTAAGGTAATGGACTTGATTAAAGCAGCATTGCCAATTGAGGTAGTTACTCACGATGAGAAAATTGAGGTGAAGTTGGATGAGAAAAGATATCGGAAGATATAATAGTTTGCCGATTGTGCATTGTATTGAAAAAAACACAGGGAAGTGTTGCAACCACCTCC
>JADGFH010000629.1 GCA_016743925.1 Labilibaculum sp. | reverse complement strand
ATTGAGTATATTAAATTATACGAACAATAATTCAAACGAATTTGAAAATCATTTTTTTTATACTAGATGCATTTTTGTATATTTAGTTCTGAAATTGTGTTAAATAGATACAAGAAATCATGAAAGATACAGGATACGCTCAAAAATACAAGTGGAAAAATAAACGAATTCTGATCGTTGAAGATGAAGAAATTAATAACATGTTCTTTGATGCAGCACTTAGCAGAACCGAGTCGCAATTACTTTGGGCAAAAAATGGTAAAGAGGCTGTTGATATAATAGAAAATTCGAATGATATAGATGTAATTTTAATGGATATCCGTTTACCAATAATGGATGGCTGCGAAGCTACACGTCGTATTAAAGAAAATCATCAAGAAATTCCAATAATTGCTCAAACTGCCTATGCATTGGAAGGTGACAAGGAACGTATTTTAGATGCTGGATGTGATGATTACCTATCCAAGCCTATCCGTTTCGAAGAACTTCTTGCAACAATTGACAAATACCTCGCAGATTAATCAATAGGTGCTATAAATGCATCTTCGATGTGTTCAATTTTATATTTTTCACCTTGCTTAATTACGCTAACCACATCAAAACGGACTTCGTACTCCATCCCCTTTAAATCAACATAATCTTGCGTTGCTTTGACCAAAAATTTGATTTTCGATAAAGTGATGGCATCTGCTGGATGTTCAAAATAATCTGTTGATCTTGATTTTACTTCCACCACAACCAATTGCTCATTTTTTAAAGCAACAATATCTAGCTCCTTTTTCAAATAAATCCAGTTTCGATCTATAATCTTATATCCATTTTTAAGCAAATATTTTGCTGCAAGATTTTCTCCAAGCTTCCCTAATTCGTTGTGTTTTGCCATCTTACCTGTTATCAGAACTATTTTCCCAAGAAAATTTCACTATTTGATTGGTTACATTCAATTTTAAAAATCGCCCCATTGGCAAAGTCCAGTTTTCTTTAATATGACCTGCAGGAAAATTATAAACTACCGGGTAATTGTAATGTTCAACTACTTCGTTAATTATCTCATATGCTGATTTTCCAAAATTTGGGTTGCCTACTTTCATTTCACTCATTCCACCTATAATAAGAGCTTGCAATTCTGAAAGTTTACCTCCCATTTTTAGATTTCTCATCATTCGATCCAAATGATACAATTCCTCACCAACATCTTCTATAAAAAGAATTTTGCCATGTGTCTCAAAATCCATAACTGTGCCTCGCAAACTATAGAGGATAGACAAATTACCTCCTACCAATTCCCCCTCACTTTGGCCGACTCTATTCAATTTATGCGAAGGAATTTCATAATCCTCTATATCACCAGATATGGCATTAATTAAAGTAACTACAGACTTATTATCAGCACCTTCGAGAGGAAAATTAATTGGCATTGTAGCATGTAAACTTTCGACTCCTAAAATATTATTCAAATAACTATGAAACACTGTAATATCGCTATATCCAGCAATCCATTTAGGATTACGAATAAACAAATCAAAATCTAAATGTTCTAATATTCGCACACAACCGTATCCACCCCTAGAACAAATAATTGCTTTAATTTCGGGATCATCTAACATGATCTGAAAATCAGATAAACGATCAATGTCCTTACCCGCAAACTGATTATTCTCATCGAAAACATGATTTCCCAAAACTACTTTATAGCCTACATCTTCCAATTTTCGAACTGCTATTCCTACCTTTTCAGGATCCATTTTCCCCGCTGGAGAAACAATCCCAATTTTATCTCCTTTAATTAAAGCAGCCGGCTGATACATATCTATTTAGTTTTTTTTAGAAGTAAGAACAAATTAAGAATAAAATACAAATGGATAACTACATTTTTTTTTTTTTTTTCTTATCTTTGCAAACAATTCGATCAAAAGTAGAATATTGATCCTAATTTAGATAATCAAAATTAACTGAGGAATCTTTTATCTCAAAATAGAATAAGGTATTCCTTCAGAAATAAAATAAAATCTCAAATGAAGAAATTTAATAGAACACTTGTAACCACTGCCTTACCATATGCAAATGGTCCAGTTCATATTGGACATCTTGCTGGAGTATATGTCCCTGCCGATATTTACACAAGATATCTTCGCATGAAAGGTGAAGATGTATTACTAATTGGTGGTTCGGATGAGCATGGTGTACCCATCACTATTAAAGCTCAAAAAGAAGGTATTACACCTCAAGATGTTGTTGATAAATATCACAATATCATTAAAGATTCATTTGAAAAATTTGGAATTACATTCGATGTATATTCTCGAACAAGTTCAAAAACACATCATGAAACAGCCTCTGAGTTTTTCAAAACATTAGATGCTAAAGATGAGTTTACCATTAAAACAAGTGAGCAATTTTACGATGCAAATGCAAATCAATTCCTAGCTGATAGATACATTACAGGAACTTGTCCTCACTGTAATAGTGATGGTGCTTATGGAGATCAATGTGAAAGTTGTGGAACTTCATTAAATGCAACAGATCTTATCAATCCAACTTCCTCGATTACAGGAAACAAGCCTGAATTAAAAGAAACAAAACATTGGTATTTACCTTTAGACAAATACGAAAATGACCTTAAGAAGTGGATTCTTGAAGATCATAAAGAATGGAAAGCTAATGTTTATGGGCAATGTAAATCATGGTTAGACAATGGCTTGCATCCTAGAGCGGTTACTCGTGATTTAAATTGGGGAGTACCTGTTCCTGCTGTAGGCGCTGAAGGTAAAGTATTGTATGTATGGTTTGATGCTCCTATTGGATATATTTCAGCTACCAAAGAATTAACTCCTGATTGGGAGAAATACTGGAAGCAAGAAGATTCTAAATTGGTACATTTTATTGGTAAAGATAATATTGTATTTCACTGTATTATTTTCCCTGCAATGCTAAAAGCAGAAGGATCGTATATATTACCAGAGAATGTTCCATCAAACGAATTTTTAAACCTTGAAGGAAATAAAATCTCAACAAGTAGAAACTGGGCAGTTTGGTTACACGAATATTTGGAAGAATTTCCTGAAAAACAAGATGTTCTTCGTTACGTTCTTACAGCTAATGCTCCAGAAACAAAAGACAATGACTTTACCTGGAAAGATTTTCAGGCAAGAAATAACAATGAGTTAGTAGCAGTTTTAGGAAACTTTGTAAATCGTGCTTTAGTTTTAACTCATAAATATTACAAAGGAATTATTCCTGCACAAGGAGAGTTAACTGATTTCGATAAAGAAACACTTGCTCAAATTCCTGTATTTAAAGAATTAGTTGAAAAGAATTTAGAAACATACCATTTCCGTGAGGGTTTAAAAGAAGCAATGAATTTAGCTCGTTTAGGAAATAAATATCTTGCAGATACAGAACCTTGGAAGTTAGCTAAGACTGATCCAGAAAGAGTGAAAACGATTATGAATATTGCACTTCAGATTTCTACTAATCTTTCAACTTTAATTGAGCCATTTTTACCATTCACAGCAAATAAACTTCGTGAATTCCTTAACATAGATGCTCTTGCGTGGGAAAACATTGGTGCTAGCGTAATTGAAGAAGGTCATCAAATCAACAAAGCAGAATTACTTTTCGAAAAAATTGAAGATGAGACCATTCAAGCACAAGTTGATAAACTTTTGGCAACAAAAGCAGCAAACGAAGCGGAAAACAGAGTAGTTACTCCAGCTAAAGAAAATATCAATTTCGATGATTTCATGAAATTAGATATTCGTGTTGGAACGATTACAGAAGCTGAAAAAGTAGCTAAAACCAAGAAACTTCTGAAATTAACTGTTGATACAGGAATCGACCAAAGAACTGTCGTTTCTGGTATTGCAGAACACTATAAGCCAGAAGATATAATTGGTACACAAGTTAGTATCCTTGTAAATTTAGAACCTAAGAAATTAAAAGGAATTGAATCTCAAGGAATGATTTTAATGGCAGAAGATGCTGATGGAAAATTAGCTTTCGTATCACCAGACCAAGCAATT
>JADGFH010000628.1 GCA_016743925.1 Labilibaculum sp. | reverse complement strand
ATCTCAAATCGCTTTGTTTTCATACCGTATCAGTCATTTAACTGACCACTTGAAAGAAAATAGAAAAGATTACAGTACCCAACGTGCACTGCAATTGCTAGTAGGTAAGAGAAGAAACCTTCTTGATTACTTAAAAGCAAAAGATATTGAAAGATACAGAACTATTATCAAGTCTTTAAATATTCGTAAGTAATATTATAAGTAAAGCAATCTCGAGCAATCGAGATTGCTTTTTATATTTAAGGCAACACCTTGTTGCTTATCCAAAGAAAAGTGTGAATTAAACTACACAAAGATGAAAGTGATCGAAAAAATAATTGAATTAGGTGATGGAAGGTCCATCACAATTGAAACAGGGAAATTGGCAAAACAAGCTGATGGAGCTGTAGTAGTAAAAATGGGTAAGACCATGTTGTTGGCTACAGTTGTATCTGCAAAAGATGCAAAAGCCGATGTTGATTTCATGCCTTTATCGGTAGAGTATAAGGAGAAATATAGTGCTTTAGGTAGATTTCCTGGAGGTTTCATGAAGCGTGAAGGTCGTCCTTCTGATTATGAAATTCTTGTTTGCCGTCTTGTGGATCGTGCTCTACGTCCACTATTCCCAGCTGATTATCACGCAGAAACATTTGTTACCATTAACCTTATTTCGGTTGATGCAAATGATATGCCTGATGCCCTTGCTGGATTAGCTGCTTCTGCTGCACTTGCAGTTTCTGATGTGCCATTTGCAGAGCCAATTTCTGAAGTTCGTGTTGCCAGAATCGATGGTAAAATGGTGATTAATCCTGGTCGTGAAGAATTAGAAACTGCTGATCTTGATATGATTATCGCAGCTACTATGGATAACATCATGATGGTTGAAGGTGAAATGGACGAAATTTCTGAAGCTGAAATGTTAGAAGCTATCAAATTTGGTCATGAAGCTATTAAAGTTCAATGTCAAGTTCAAATTGAATTGGCTGAGCTAACAGGTAAAACTGTAAAAAGAGAATATTGTCACGAAACTAACGATGAAGAACTTCGTCAGTTAATCGTTGAAAAAACATATGCTAAAGTATTAGCAGCTGCAAGATTGCAGAATCCAAATAAGCACGAACGTGCTGCCGCATTTGGTGCAATTAAAGAAGAATTTATAGCTGAATATTCTGAAGGTAAGGAATCCACAGAGGTTAATAAAACTTTGATTGGTCGTTACTATCACGATGTAGAAAAAGATGCTATTAGAGAAATGGTTTTAGAAGATCGTGTACGTTTAGATGGTCGTAAGACTGACGAAATTCGTCCTATCTGGTCTGAAATTGATTATTTACCAGGAGCTCACGGTTCTGCTGTGTTTACCAGAGGTGAAACTCAATCTTTAACTTCAGTTACTTTAGGTACTAAGTTGGATGAGAAATTGGTAGATGATGTATTGTACAGAGGAAAAGAGAAATTTGTTCTTCATTATAATTTCCCTTCATTCTCAACCGGTGATGCCCGTCCAAACCGTGGTATTAGCCGTAGAGAAGTTGGACACGGTAATTTAGCTTTTAGAGCATTAAAAGGAATGATTCCTACAGATTCTCCATATGCTATTCGTGTTGTTTCTGATATCTTAGAATCTAATGGTTCATCTTCAATGGCTACTGTATGTGCAGGAACATTGGCGTTGATGGATGCAGGTATCAAGATTAAAAATCCGGTAACGGGTATTGCAATGGGATTGATCTCAACCAAAGGTGCTGAGAAATATGCTGTATTGTCTGATATTCTTGGTGATGAAGATCACTTAGGAGATATGGATTTTAAAGTAACAGGTACTAAAGATGGTATTACTGCTACTCAAATGGATATTAAAGTTGACGGTCTTCCTTACGAAGTGTTAGCTCAAGCATTGAATCAGGCTCGCGATGGTCGTCTTCACATTTTAGGTAAAGTGAAAGAAACGATTGAAGCTCCAAGAGAAGACTTGAAGCCTCATGCTCCACGTATTGTTTCTATTGAAATTCCAAAAGAAATGATTGGTGCTATAATTGGACCAGGTGGAAAAATTATTCAAGAGATTCAAGAGGTTACAGGTGCTGTTCTTGTTATTGAAGAAGTAGACAACAAAGGTGTTGTTGATATTTCTGCTGATAATAAAGAAGCTATTGATGCAGCTTTAGCTCGTATCAAAGGTATTGTTGCTATTCCTGAGGTTGGAGAAATCTATAAAGGAAAAGTAAAATCGATTGTTGCTTTTGGTGCTTTTGTTGAAGTACTTCCTGGTAAAGATGGATTATTACATATTTCTGAAATAGAACACCGCAGATTAAATACGGTTGATGAAGTATTAAAAGAAGGTCAGATTATTGAAGTTAAACTGATTGAAGTTGATGCTAAATCTGGTAAATTAAAACTTTCAAGAAAAGCTTTATTACCAAAGCCTGAGAGAAACGATAAATAGTAAATCAATTATTTGATTTTGAAATCCCGGATTTATTCCGGGATTTTTTTTTGATGCCTATTGAATGATTAACTTTGGAGAATTATATCGGAAAATACTTTTATGGAAGAGAACTGGATCGAAGAAATATCAAAAAATATAGATGAGCAAATTGATTTGTACATATCGGTAAAAGATTATCGATTTTACCAGATTGAAAAGTTGAAACGAATCGCAATATTACTTCAGAATCAGAAGAATTGTCTGGATTGTAAATATTCACGTAATGAATTGGAGGAAATCGTAAATGATTTGGATCGACTGATTAATAAATCAGGAGTAAATCGAAGTGAGTATGAAAAGAGAGTTGAGAAGTTGATTAAACATCTTAAGATACAACATGAAGTTTATCAGGCGCATCATTTTACTTATACCTATTCTGCAATTTTCACCTTAGTTGGTGCTTGTTTTGGTTTATTACTTTCTTTTGGGATATTTTATTCATTTCATCCAACCACATTTTTCTTAGCTTCAGGTGTTGGAATGTTCGCAGGTAATGTTTTGGGAAGTCGAAAGGATAAATTTTGCCTGAGAAATGGAAAACAAATCTAATTTTCTTTCTAAAATACCAAGAGTGGAATATGTTATTTTTTTCTAGGAATAAAGTGCTTTTTTTGCAAGAAAAAATAATGTTAATAAATTATGGCTTCTGACTTATCCTTTTCTTAAAAAAAGTCTGATATTTACGCCTCATTATTTATTTTTATGTCTCTAAATCTGTAAGTCGTTATTAATGGATTATAAGTTTATCGTAATAGAAGGAAATATTGGTGCAGGGAAAACCTCACTTTCTCATAAAATTGCCGAAGAATATAATGCAAAATTGATTTTAGAACAATTTGCAAACAATCCATTTTTACCAAAGTTTTATGAAGATCAAGAGAAGTATTCTTTTCCCTTGGAAATGTCCTTTCTTGCCGATCGTTATAATCAATTGAAGAATGAGTTGAGTGAGAGAGATTTATTTAAATCTTTTACGATTGCAGATTATTACTTTATGAAATCATTGATTTTTTCAAAGCAAACTCTACAAGATGACGAATATAGCTTATATCGTCAATTTTTCCATATTATTCATAATTCTTTACCAAAACCAGATCTGTACGTTTATTTACATTCAAGCGTAGATAAATTATTAGACAACATAAAAAGTAGAGGTAGAGAGTACGAGCAAGATATTTCTGCGGACTATTTACAAAAAATTCAGGATAGTTATTTTGAGTTTTTTAAGCAACAACAAGAGCTTAGTTTTCTGATCATTGATACCAATGAGCTTGATTTTGTTAATGACACAGAAGATTATCGTAAAATATCCAAAGCAATTTTTAATGCAGAGTGTAAAAAAGGTGTTAATCGAATCATTCTTTGAAAGCCTTGAAAGGCCAAATAAAATGGTCGAATCGATTTAATTTGCATAAAATTTTCTTAAATTTGTTTCTGAACTAGATTATAATTTTTAAAGTTAAAATAATTAAGTAGTTGTTATGAAAAGATCAAAGGTTATTTCCCTGGCTTCTTTGCTGTTATCTGTTGTGGTTTTATCGAGCTGTGCAGGGT
>JADGFH010000014.1 GCA_016743925.1 Labilibaculum sp. | reverse complement strand
TTTCCTGAGAAAACGGGTAATGCCATTATCGATGAATTGCATCAAAGTTTAAACGAGCTAAATGGAATTTTGCAAGATGTTCAGGTAAAAAGTAAAATTAAAGAAAAGTATTTTGGTGAAATCCTTCAGAATATTGCTACTGGGGTTGTGGTTTTAACCGAGGATGGTTTCGTTACCGATGTCAATTCATCGGCATTAGAATT
This sequence comes from Labilibaculum sp., assembly GCA_016743925.1. Taxonomy (GTDB): domain Bacteria; phylum Bacteroidota; class Bacteroidia; order Bacteroidales; family Marinifilaceae; genus Labilibaculum. The sequence goes on along the minus strand of JADGFH010000014.1, from coordinate 24,682 downwards.
AACAGGTTTGCAAACTTTTACCCATATCAAGCAATTAGAACATATCGATTTAAAATTTGCGAATGGATTAATAGAATTAAAAAATAAGGAAAAGAAAGTGCTTGATCTTCTATTAAAAAAGGAAAAAGTACAAGTTATAACTCGTTGTACGGTTATCAGGTTGGAGAAGGAGGATGTAAAATTAATTACGCTTCAAGATATTAGAGGTGAGCTGGAAAGAAAAGAGGTTGATGCTTGGGTGAAGTTAATTCGGGTTTTAAGCCATGAAATTATGAATTCATTAGCTCCTGTAACTTCCATTTCTCAATCTTTAAAAGGAATTTGGGAACGGAAATTAGAAGATAATACTGATCAGGTTATTGATATGTATGTTGAAAAAACGATAAATGGTTTAGGTGTGATCACAGAAATGAGTGAGGCACTAATTCGTTTTGTTCAATCGTACCGAATTCTATCCAAGGCTCCTGAACCTCGCCTAACTAGCATCGATATTCATAATTTTTTTGATCGTCTGAATATACTATTATCTCCAATAAAAGAAAGTTTTTCAGGTAATTTAAAACTGCTTCCTCCAGCTAAAAATTTCTATTTTATTGCCGATGAACAAATGATGGTTCAGGTCATCATCAATTTAGTTAAGAATGCATCCGAAGCAATTAACGAACAAGTTGCTGTAGGTGAAAAAGAATCTGAGATTATTGTAAGGGCAATTAAAACAGGAGAAATTACGGCTATTAAAGTAAGTGATAATGGTCCGGGTATCTCAGATGAAATTGCAGATGAAATTTTCATTCCATTTTTCACGACAAAGGAAAGTGGTTCAGGTATTGGTTTAAGTTATTCTCGTCAGATTATTAGAGCACATGGTGGAAGTTTAAATTGTCGTTCGAAAGAAGGGGAGACAGTATTTATTTTGAGGTGGTAGTTTGATTTAGGATTTGGAAAAAAGAAGGGGCTTACTAATGGTTTTGTTTTTCTAAATTTGTTTGTAAACAGTATAAATAATAATATTTTTTTATGATTTTGAAATAAATGATAACTTAGTAAGCCTTAAAAAATCATAAAACAAATTATTGATACATGGAAAATTCACAAGAAAACACGCTAGCAGTTAATAATGATCTAGTGTTGGAAATTCAAGCACAGGTATATTTGAAAGAAACAAGAAAATGGGCGAAGTTTATGGCCATTGTAGGATTCATATTTATGGGAATTATGGTTCTGGCTTCTTTGGCTATGTTTGCTTTTTCTGGTTCTGTAGGAAGTTTAATGCCATTTCCGATGGGAGCAATAGGTTTTTTATACATAGCACTTGCAGGCGTATATTTCTTTCCAATTTATTATTTGCTGCAGTTTTCAAATAAGGCAAAACAAGCTTTGCTTGTACAAAATACCCAAAGTTTAACGGAATCGATGAAATACCTAAAATCGCATTATAAATTTATAGGAATATTCACAATTGTAATGCTTGCACTTTATCCAATAGGAATAATTGTTGCTATGGTTGTCGGATTTAATCAAGGATTCTAATAAAGAAAACCGAATATATAATTTAACTCCCTTTTGTTTTCAGAAGGGAGTTTTTATTACATGATATTTTCTGTTAATTTAAGTATGAATAGTCACGGGCTTCAGCCTGTTGAAAAATAGATCAGAATGATAAAATTAAGCCCACTTAAACAAGAAAACCTTACCCCTTTTTACCAATGGATCAGAGATGAGGAATCCATTATCTATTCCTTATCTATTTTTCAGAAGATGAAAACGGATGAGGAAATTGAAGAATGGTTTGCACGTTCAATTAACGATAAACGAAACAGCAACCATGGCATTTTCGTGGATGATGTATTTGTGGGTTATGCAGGAATCTGTGGCATGTCTGAAACAAATAATTCTGGTGAGTACTTTATTTTTATAGGTGATAAAAACTATTGGGGAAAAGGTGTTGGAACAGAAGTTACCAAACTAATTGTAAAAATTGGTTTCGAAGAATTGGGTTTGAACCGGATAATGCTAACTGTTTCGGTTCCCAACAAAGGAGGTGTGAAAGCTTACGAGCGAGCAGGTTTTGTTTTAGAAGGTAGGTTCCGAGAGGCGGCACTTCGCAATGGCAAATATCATGATAAATTGGTCATGTCTATCTTAAAATCAGAATACCTGTAGTGGCATGTCTCGTACTTTTGTAGTATTTATTCATGATTTTGGCTATTGGATATTCTAAATAAGAACATTTTTGGATATGCATACTAATACATTCCCTCACATTCTTTAACTTGAAGTAGACAACAAATACATGTAATACCATTGTGAATAATTAATAACCATTCGAATTTTTAATTGACAAGCATGCGAAAAGTAGATTTAAAGAAGAAATACAAGACCTTCTATTCAGAACGAAAAGGCAATATATCTATAGTAGAAGTTCCAGAATTTAAATATTTAATGTGCAGCGGAAATGGTGGTCCGGGCTCAGATGGATACAAAAATACTCTTGAAGCTCTTTTCCCATTAGCATACCACATTAAATTTTCGATGAGAGCAGGTCGGGAAGTAGATTATGGCGTAATGCCATTGGAAAGCCTCTGGTGGATGGATGATATGAGCCAGTTCTCAAAAAAGAGGATGGATGAATGGAAATGGTCTGCCATGATTATGCAACCCAATTTCATCACCAAAGAAATTGTTGAAACTGCTTGCGATGAATTGAGCAAAAAGAAAGACCTACCATTTCTTGACCAAATTGAATTGATCGATTATTGCGATGGCTTATCTGCGCAAATTTTGCATACAGGACCTTATGCCGATGAGGAACCAACAATCGAAAAACTACATGAACATATCCACGAAAGTGGCTACAAATTAGCAGGCAAGCATCGCGAAATCTATTTGAATGATTCTCGAAAAACTGCTCCCGAAAATCTAAAAACGATCATACGACAACCTATACAAAAATTGTAGAAGAAATGTATTGCCTTGGTGGAATTAGGGGACAAAATGAATCGTTTTGATTTAGGTCCTCCCCCCTAAAGCTGCAGGTAATTTATTATTTGAACACATTTTTCTTTAGGGCAGGTTTTTTTTCAGTGCGATTTTAAATTTTTCGTGATTTTATGAATTAGATAGGATTGTACGGTAAAGAAATAACACAAATCGTTCTTTCGTCACTCTTGCCTAGTAATTGTATCGTTTCATTTCTTACCCTATTTCAGATTTTGAATTAACGAAGTGAGTCAACTTCCCATTGATTTAAGTCTGATGTTGTAATCATACTAACTTTGCCTTCTGTCTGTTTTTCTCATAAATAAGTCCATTTTGTGTTAATTTATTTGAGGATAGAGCAACAATCAATTAAAAGTAAAAGTTATTTTTGTCCCTGCTTTTAGTTAAAAGCAAAATGAGGGGGTGTACAATAATAAATTTTTTGGAATTATGGGTAAGGGAATTTGGGCATTAATTGTCTTTTTAGGATTAAGTGTATTGGGTACACATGCACAAAATGGAGAAATAAAAGGAATGGTATTCGATTCGGAATCGGAACAAAGTATTCCTTTTGCATCTGTCGCAGTAATAAATGGAAAAAAAATTGCTGCTGGAACAGTATCCGATGCCTCTGGGAAATTTAGTTTGAACAATTTAAAATATGGAGAATACAGCCTTGTGGTATCCTTTATTGGTTACCGGGCAAAAACGATTGAAAAAGTTGTCCTTTCAAAAGAGAATCGCACAAAAGATTTAGCAAAAATTAGCTTGGCAACGAGCAATGTTAAATTGAACGATGTAAACGTAACTGCTATGGCCAAATCGGTTACTAATAAAATTGATCGCAGATCGTATAGAGCTACCGATTTTGCAACTGCAAGAGGAGGAAGTGCTACCGATGTGTTGAATAAATTGCCATCGGTATCGGTCGACCAGGATGGAGCTGTTTCCGTTCGTGGAACTACCGATTTTATGGTCTACTTAAATGGAAAGCCGACCAAAATGAGTGCTTCGGTTTTGTTAGGACAAATTCAGAGTGAAAACATCGAATCGGTTGATGTAATTACCGTGCCTACGGCCAGATATGATGCGCAAGGAAAAGGTGGAATTGTGAATATCAATACTAAAAGAACAGCACAAGAAGGCTTTTCGATTATCGCAAATGGCATGTATGGTGGTGCTCCCTGGAATAACTTAACCGATAAGTTGAGTGGTTTTGATCAGAACGATGATCGTTACAATGGCGGTTTGTCTTTCATTTATAACAAAAACAAGATCAACCTTTATGGTGGAGGAAATTTCAGTCGGCGTAATGTGAATGGTTTGCGTACTGGCGATGCTCGTTTGGTGCAGCCAGATGGTTCCTACTACCACATGGTAGCAAGTGGCGAACGTCCAGAATGGTATAAAAATCACTCTGCTTTTGCAGGATTTGATTATCAATTATCCGATAAATCGTCGCTTTCGGCTTCGTACTACTACGGAAACCGAAAAGAGGGAAGATCGGCATTTTATGTGTACAACAATTTTTATGGTGACAAGAACAAGCAAGCCATTGCTGGTGTTGACCCAAAGAACGAACACATTTACAATCCGAATACCGATAACCGTTACGGAAAGTTTCATACCAGCAACATCGATTTTAAAACCAAATTCGATAACAACAGCTCTTTAAGTCTTTCACTTTTGTACGAATATTCCGATTTGAGTCGGAAGCTCGATAACAGAGATTATACTTTCGATAAAGTCAACGAAGAAGTTGGTGACAAGCGTCGTCATTTTAAACAAAGCGATGATGCACCACTTCACGGATATCGTTTTTCTGCCGATTACGAAAAAGAATTGGATAATGGCCATACCATTTCAATGGGATTTCAGCCAGAACATGTAACTCACGACGATAATTTTTCTTACAACACGCAAGATGTAACATCAGGCAACTGGAATAATTATTCTTCTTTAGAAAATGCAATTGAATTAACGCGTGGTATCTATTCTACCTATTTCGATTATGCCGGAAAATGGAACGAGCTAAGCTTTATTGCTGGTTTGCGTTTGGAGTATATGGATCAGGAAATGGACATTGCCAACCCCGATTATTTTACCATTTTCGACAGAGCAACAAAATCGACCTATACAACCGAGCAGTTAGATTGGTTCCCATCTTTGCATTTGAGTTACAACTTAAACGAAAATGCCGATAAAATTAACTTGGCGGCCAGTAGAAGAATTAACCGACCAAAGACAACCAATATGGCACCTTTCCTTTACCGTCGTCATTACGAAGTGTATTTGGTTGGTGATCCATCGCTTAAGCCAGAGTATTTAAACAATATGGAGCTTTCGTACGAGACTACAATTGGCAAGCAAAACTTTAGTATAGCTGCATTTTACCGTGGTACCGATGATGCTGTTTTTCGTGTAAACACCGTTTATACCAATGGAGAAATAGGAGCTGCCGATTGGGATCACAACAAAGTGTTGGTTAGAAGTTATACCAATGCAGGAAAAACAACCGCTTTGGGTTCTGAGTTAAATGCCAATATGGTGTTAAGTTCTAAAGTAAAAATGTTTGTAGGTGCTTCGCTATACTATTACAATGTAAAAGGCGATGTGTTTGGTTACAAAGAGGACAACAGTTCTACCAACTGGAGTGTGAAAGGAAACCTGAATTGGATGGTATCCAAAGAACTTAAATTTACGGCCGATTTTGATGTGAAATCTGCAACAGTTACTGCACAAGGTAAAAACGAATTGTTTTACATGGGCAATACAGCCATTAACTATTCGCCAGCAAAATTAAAAGCTTGGAATTTCTCGTTAAGAGTATTGGATGTATTGGCATCTAACAACACCGAATTAAGCACTAGAGCATTCGATAGCAATTCTGTAGAAATCTTCTATCAGGATACAGAATACCAACGTCAAGGTCCTATTGTTGAGTTGGGTGTTAATTACTCCTTCAACATGAAAGGCAAGTCTGGTAAAAAAGGCAAAAGCGCCTTCGGAAAAGATCAATTTTAAAATTAAATACCTTCCATTATTTATAAAGCCTCGCAAATTGCGGGGCTTTTTTTGATTTTCATTATTTGATTCCTGAGATAAATCTGGGGGCAATTCATGGGTTTCCTAATCTTTCATTTGTGGGATATGATTTTCTTCGGGTTTTAACCAAGGAAACATCAGCAAATACAAAATCTTATCTGAATTTATTCTAAATATAAACTGTATAAAACGATCATTTTATCTGTTTATCTTATATGTTCCGAAAACGTTTGTATTTGGGGGTATTCAGAGCTTTTTGTCTTTAATTCTAATGAATCTAGATATCTAGATGATAAACATAATGGTATCTATAAGTACTTATATTTCATATATTTATTTGTTAGTTAATACTAACCATGAAACAATAATCTATGAAATTCCCTACTTAAACAATTGAGTTTAGGGAACATCTGATAAAATCTTTTAAAACTAATTAACAGATGAACCAAGCTAATAAAACAGATAAATCAAGAAGGAGTTTTCTGCAAAAATTGGGTATGGCAGGAGCAAGTGCCGTTGCCGGATCTGCTTTGCTTTTGCAAGGCTGTAACGATTCCAACAAAGCAAGTGGCAACAGGGTAAAAGTGCTTACCGCCGACAATAAATTGGTAGAAGTAGATGTAGCCGATTTAAAAGAGGGCGATAAAATTCTAGACCTAAGCTATCTGCAAGACAGAGGGCGAGAAGGAATCCCTGGAAAGAAATTTGTGATGGTAGTCGATTTGGCAAAATGCAAAAATGCACGCAAGTGTATGAAAGCCTGCCAATCTGCGCACCAGCTAAAACCCGAAATGCATCACATAAATGTATTAGAGATGGACGACCCGGTTCGCAACAGCTCTTATTACATGCCAAAAACTTGCCAGCATTGCGATAATCCACCATGTGTGTCGGTTTGCCCAGTAGATGCAACTTTTAAGCGACAAGATGGAATCGTACTTATCGACAACGAGCGTTGCATCGGCTGTCGTTTCTGTGTTGCAGCATGTCCTTATTCGGCACGTACCTTTAATTGGACCGAACCTAAAAATTCCGATCAGTTTGCAGAGGTTACCTACGATATGGAGTTAAACGTACCTCAAAAAAAGGGAACCGTTACCAAGTGTGCATTTTCTGCCGATCGTTTACGAGTAGGAAAATTGCCTTATTGTGTGTCGGCTTGTCCTAATGGCGTATACTACTTTGGCGATCAAAACGAAGATTTGGTGACCAATGGTACTACCCGAAAAACAGTTCGCTTAAGTGCATTACTAGAAGACAATGCAGCTTATACGCTAATGCCCGAATTGGGAACCAAACCTAGCGTTTACTACTTGCCTCCAAGAGAAGATAAAGGATAAGTTTGAGGTTTATGCACCCCTCTGTCCTATCGGACATCTCCCCTAGAAGAGGAGAAACACAGAATGAACAATAGTCCTTTATTTGAGAACCTTTCCCTTTTAGGGAAAGTGCCGACAGGCGAAAGGGTGTAGTGAAAATACAAGTCAAAATCTAATGACATTATAACTATGAATGAAACGATAACAAAAGAGCACCTGAACGAAGCGCAAATCGATCAGGATCTTTTAAAAAATGTGAACTGGGGAGGTAAATCCAAGCTATGGCTTTCTTTTCTTTCGGTCTCACTTATTATTTGTTTGTATTACTATTATCAGCAATTGCAAAACGGATTGGGCGTAACAGGGCTTAACGATTATGTATCGTGGGGAATCTATATTTCCAATTTTGTATTTTTTGTAGCTACCTCTTTAATCGGTATGCTTATTTCATCAGTCCTTGGGCTGATGAATGTTAAATGGGTAAAACCATTGGCTCGAATTGCCGAGTTGGTTGCCGTAGCCTTTGCCATGGTGGCAGGTTTAATCATTATTACCGATATGGGTCGTCCCGATCGTTTGCTAAATGTATTTATGCACGGAAGGGTACAATCTCCAATTGTTTGGGATATTGCAGTAGTGGTTACCTATGTTGCCATAAGTATATTGCTATTTTACATTCCTATGTTACCAGATATTGCGCTTTGTCGCGATAAGCTGAAAAACGTACCAAAGTGGCAGCAAAAAATGTATAAATTCTTGGCCTTGGGTTGGAGCGGAAAAGCAAAGCAATTCAAGATCATGCACAATTACACACGTATTTTGTTGATTCTGATTATTCCAATCGCATTATCTATTCACACCGTAACCTCTTGGTTATTTGCAATGACACTTCGTTCTGGATGGGATTCACCAATATTCGGACCTTACTTTGTATCAGGAGCTTTTGTAGCAGGTTGTGCTGCTGTAATTATTGCCATGTATTTCTTCCGGAACAATTTCAAGTTAAAGGATTACATTAGTGTGGATCATTTCGATCGCATGGGTAGATTATTGGTTTTGGTTGCTTTGGTATACGTTTACTTTAATATCAATGAGATTATCGTCCCCGGATACAAAGCCAATACTGCCGATGCCAAGCACGTTCACGAAATGCTGTATGGACATGAATCTATAATGTTCTGGTTGGTACAATTAGGTGGCTTGGTTATTCCTTTCTTGCTGATTCTATTCAAACCAATGAGAAGACCATTACCATTAATGCTTATTTCGATTGTTATTTTGGCAGGTGCGTGGTTCAAAAGAGTCTTAATTGTAGTTCCTACTCAATTGGCTCCTTACTATCCAATTCAGAATGCTCCCGAAAGCTGGACTCACTATTCTCCAACCATTCCAGAAATAGCCATCACAGTAGCTTCCTTTATTTTGGTGCTCTTGATCATGACGGTTTTGGCAAAGTTGTTCCCAATCATTCCAATATGGGAAGTAAAAGAGGATATTAACCACGATAACAAATAGCACAATGAAGAATATGAAACGATATAGATTGATCATTCTGTTCTGCCTTTGCTTTTTGGCTGTGGCAAATGTGAATGCACAAAACGATTGGCAAGTTCCTGCCAAAGAAAATGAGAACCTGAGTCCTTTCCTTTTCGATGATGACATGATTTTGGAAGGTAGAATTTCTTACGAAAACTCTTGTACATCTTGCCACGGTTCACCGGGCCAGGATGATTTTACACCAATGGCTCCGCCTCCTGGCGATCCTGCATCAGATCAGTTTCAATTGCAAACCGATGGAGCTTTGTTCCATAAAATTAAAATGGGAAGGGGTACGATGCCTAAGTTCGAAGATGCTTTTGCTGATGACGAATTGTGGAATCTGATTGCTTACATCCGTAGTTTTAATAAGGATTACAAGCAAGAATTGCCCAATATGGAAGGCGTTGTAATTCCAGAATACAGCATGAAACTAAGCTTCGATGAGAACATCGATAAGCTGGTAGTTAAGGTATTTGCAAATGAGGAAGCTCAAGCAGAGGTTGGCGTTACGGCTTATGTAATGGGAACCTTCGGTAAATTTCTTGTGGGCAAAGCACAAACCAACCAATTGGGAATTGCTTATTTGGATGTTGATCCTACCATGCCTGGCGATGAGGAAGGAAAGCTAAACGTATTGGTAAAGGCAACCAAAGGTTTTGCTAGAGCCAAAATGGAATCGAAAATGACAATGGTAGAACCTACCATTCGAAAATCGGCCATTGAAGGGCGCCACATTTGGAGCACCGATAAAATGGCACCAGTTTGGTTGAAGGCAAGTTTCTTCATTACCATATTTGGCGTTTGGCTTGTACTTCTTGTTATTGTAATTGGCTTAAGAGGAATCAAAAAGGCCAACGAGGATGAGGCATAAATCTGCTAATTATTGCTTTTGACACCCCTCTCCCTGTCGGGATCTCCCCTAAAAAGGGAGAATAAATGAATAAAGATCTAAGCTGTGATTTTACGAAGCAAGGATCAATTATAGAGTCTTTCCCTTAAAAGGGAATCGGAGCGAAGTGGAGATCGTGAACATATATTGAAAATATAATTGAATGTGAACCAAGTGCCGAGAGGCGAAAGGGTGAAAAGATAGTTATCAACATTAAAATTTAAAAAAATCAAAATATATGAAACTAGCAAGGCGTGATTTTTTAAAGAGTTCGGCGGCCATAGCAGCTGCTACTGCGGTTGGCGTTGCCATTCCGGAAACGCTTAAAGCAGAAGCACGCGAAGCCGAAAAAGGCTGGTCGTGGGATAAAGCCGTTTGTCGATTTTGTGGAACTGGTTGTGGTATCATGATTGCCACCAAAAATGATAAAATACTTGCTGTAAAAGGAGATCCATTGGCACCAGTAAACCGTGGATTGAATTGTATCAAAGGCTATTTTAATGCCAAAATAATGTACGGTGCCGACCGTCTGAAGAAACCATTGCTTCGTGTTGATGAGAATGGGAACTTTAGCAAACAGGGAAAATTTGAGACCGTTAGTTGGGAGCGTGCTTTCGACGAAATGGAGACCAGAATGAAGGCAACCATGAAGGAATTGGGGCCTACCGGAATTGGAATTTTTGGTTCGGGACAATATACCATTATGGAAGGTTATGCGGCAGCTAAGCTGATGAAGGCAGGTTTTCGATCCAATAATTTGGATCCAAATGCACGGCATTGCATGGCTTCGGCTGTAGCCGGATTTATTCAAACATTCGGTATCGATGAGCCTGCAGGAAACTACGACGATATGGAAATTACCGATACCATTGTTACTTGGGGAGCCAATATGGCCGAAATGCACCCGATTCTTTGGTCTCGTATTACAGAAAATAAATTGAGCCATCCGGAAAGAACCAAGGTGATCAATTTATCTACCTATACCAATCGTACTTCCGACTTGGCTGATATTGAAATTATTTTTAAGCCGAACACCGATTTGGCCATTTGGAATTACATTGCGCACGAGATTGTGTACAATCAACCAAAGGCTATCGATTGGGATTTTGTGAAGAAATACACTGTTTTTGCTACTGGTTTTGTTGATATTGGATACGGAATGCGCAAGCCTGATCATCCAAAGTTTTCCGATAAGGAAAAAGAGACAGTTCGCAACGAGGTGGCTAAAACACTAACGAAAGATGAGGGAGATTGTCTTGCCTATTTGGGTCACAAAGAAGGTGATGTTCTGGAAATGAAGCACCGAGATAAGGCAAAGAATCATTGGATCATTCAGTACGAAGATTTCAAAAAGGCATTGAAGCCTTATGATCTTGATTTTGTTGCCAATATTGCAAAGGGCGATCCAGAAGAATCCATTGAAGATTTCAAAAAGAAATTGAAGGCGATGGCCGATTTGTATATCGAAAAAGGGCGAAAGATTTGCTCTTATTGGACCATGGGATTCAATCAGCATACTCGTGGTACTTGGGTAAACGAACAGGCTTATATGGTGCACCTATTGTTAGGAAAGCAATCGAAGCCCGGCGATGGAGCCTTTAGTTTAACAGGTCAGCCATCGGCATGTGGTACTGCTCGCGAGGTAGGAACATTTGCTCATCGTTTGCCTGCCGATTTATTGGTTGCAAATCCGAAGCATCGAAAATTTTCTGAGGAAAAATGGAAGATTCCTGAAGGAACACTGAATCCTAAAAATGGCAGTCATTACACGAAACTTCATCGTGATATAGAAGATGGAATAATCAAATTTGCATGGATCAATGTTTGCAATCCATATCAGAATACGGCCAATGCAAATCACTGGATAAAAGCGGCCAGAACAATGGATAATTTTATTGTTTGTAGCGATGTTTATCCGGGAATATCGGCTAAAGTATCCGATTTAATCTTGCCTTCTTCAATGATTTATGAGAAGTGGGGAGCATTTGGTAATGCAGAACGCAGAACGCAGCATTGGAAACAACAGGTTACTCCTGTTGGAGATTCGATGCCAGATATATGGCAATTTACAGAGTTGGCCAAACGATTTAAGTTGAGTGAAGTTTGGGGAGCACAAAAAATTCCGGGAATTGAAGGCGGTTTGCCAGATGTTTTGGAAGGAGCAAAAGCAATGGGCTATTCTCCTGACGATACTTTGTTTGATGTATTGTTTGCTAACGAACATGCTAAGAAATTTCCTTGGCCAGATCCGATCAGCGAAGGCAAAATGAATACCGAGGCCGGTGGCGATAAACGTAATGTGCTGGGATCCGATGGAAAACCTTTTAAAGGTTATGGATTCTTTATGCAGAAATATTTCTGGGAAGAGTATCGGGAATTTGGATTGGGTCATGCTCACGATTTGGCTCCATTCGATGTTTATCACAAATGTAGAGGTTTAAAATGGCCTGTTGTTGATGGCAAAGAAACGCTTTGGCGATTCAATTCTGAATACGATGTGTATGCGAAGAAAGCCAATGTTGGTCCTTTTGCATTCTATGGAAAAGCATTGAAAAATATGCCTCAAGGATCCCTAGCTAAACCAGACATGTCGAAACCTAAGGTTGATTTGGCAAATAAAGCGAAAATATTTTTCCGTCCATACATGGAAGCGCCAGAAGTTCCGAATAAAGAATATCCATATTGGTTGTGTACCGGTCGTGTGTTAGAGCACTGGCATTCGGGAACCATGACCATGCGTGTACCTGAATTGTACCGCGCCGTACCAGAAGCTTTGTGCTATATTCATCCGAAAGATGCAGCTGAGCAAGGCTTGGTTGAGGGTGATTTGGTTTGGGTAGAATCAAGGCGTGGACGTGTAAAAGCACATATCGAAACCAGAGGAAGAAACCGTGTGCCAAGAGGATTGGTATATGTGCCTTGGTTCGACGAAAAAGTTTTCATCAACAAACTTTGTTTGGATGCAACTTGTCCAATCTCAAAAGAGACCGATTTTAAGAAGTGTGCAATTAAAATAAAGAAGGCATAAATTAATTATGAATGTGGAGTTATGAATGAGAAGAGGTTTTCAAGCAGGGAAACAAATTCATAACTGATAATTTTTAATTCATAATTCAAAAAAGAATATGGTGTCAAGAAGAAAAGTAATTCAAAGAATGCTGGAAGGAGCCGTTTTTATGGGTTCTGGAGGTTTGTTATGGGGAAAGGCCGTACAAGCAAATACCAAGGCCGATTACGTGCTTCGGCCACCAGGTGCTTTGAAGGAGAAAGATTTTCTGAAAGCTTGCATAAAATGTGGTCAATGTGTTGAGGCTTGTCCTTACGATACATTAAAGTTGGCAGAACCCGGTGATGGGATTGCCAATGGAACGCCTTTTTTCGAGCCTCGGAAAATTCCTTGCTATTTGTGTACCGATATGCCTTGTACCGATTCCTGCCCTTCGGGAGCATTGGATCTAAAATTGTTATCGAAAGAGGAAAAAGCGGCTGATATCAACAATTCAAAAATGGGCTTGGCGGTAATTCATAAAGAAACCTGCTTGGCTTACTGGGGAATCCGATGCGAGGCTTGTTACCGTGCTTGTCCTTTGGTTGGTAAGGCCATTACTTTAGACTATGAAGTGAATGAAAGAACGGGTAAGCATGCTAAATTGCTGCCAATTGTTCATTCCGATGTCTGCACGGGTTGTGGTGTTTGCGAGCAAGCTTGTATCGTTGAGAAAGCTGCAATTTTCGTTTTGCCAATCGATAAATCAACCGGTGAAGTGGGCGACCATTACATCAAAAGTTGGGAAAAAGGTGACGAGAAGCGAATCAATGAGGATGTAAAAGCCGAAGATGGCGATAAGGATATCGAATCGGCAATTGATTACTTAAACGATGATGATTTAATCGACGATTAGTTTTAGTTACAAATTAATTATTACAAGAGCTGATTGTTGTAATCGTTTTGAAATAAATATTAACTGATAACTGTTAACTGAAAATGAATGAAAAAATATAAGTTTTTAATTCTAAGGCGAATCATTCAGCTATCCATCTTACTTCTTTTTATTGGAGGTAATTATTTTGGATGGGAATTGCTTCGAGGCAATTACAGTTCAGCCATTATTGTTGATTCCTTGCATTTAAGTGATCCATATGCTGTTTTACAGATTTTAGTATCCGGATTTTTAGCATCAAGTTCCGTTTTATTTGGAGCCTTACTGATTCTTTTAATTTATGTGTTGATAGGTGGTAGAATGTTTTGCTCTTGGATTTGTCCTATGAATATCATAACTGATTTGGCCTTTCGCTTGCGTAAAATATTTAAAATTGAAACTGAGATAAAACTATCTGTTACCAGAAATTTCAGATACTATATTTTGGCTTTAAGTCTGATTGTATCAGCAATATTTGGGTTGGCAGCTTTTGAAATTATTAGTCCAATTTCAATCTTACATCGAGCCATTGTTTTTGGCTCGGGAGCTGGTTGGGCAATTGTAGCAGTTATCTTTTTAATCGACCTGTTTATTTTGAAAGCAGCTTGGTGTGGACATATTTGTCCTTTGGGCGGATTCTATTCAATTGTTGGAAAACAAGCTGTAATTAAAGTAAAACACAACAAAGACAATTGTACCAATTGCATGGCTTGTTTCGATGTATGCATAGAAGAGCCAGTTTTATCAATTGTTGGCAAAGAGAGTGATTTTATTCGCTCAGGAGCATGTACCAATTGCGGTCGATGCATCGAAGTTTGTGATGATAATGCTTTGAAATTTGCAATGAAATTTGATTTGAAAAAATAAATAAAAGAATAGAGGAGTTTGGATGAATAGGAATTTAACAGCTCATATCTATAATCTCAAAATCTAAAAAAAAATGAAATACCTAGCCCTAATTAGCCTGTTTTTTATTGTGGCTTGTAACCAGCCTAAGGAAAACAAAATTGATGAAGATCAGTTGGGTTTTATCGATGCGGATTTGAATTCTGATGAAACCAATTTTAAAATGAAAGCCAATTTTAATGAAGATAAACCTGAAGTAGGAACAACTATTGAACGTGCATTCGAGAACGCACCGCCAATGATTCCTCACACAACAGCTGGTTTCTTTCCAATTAAAATGGATAATAATATTTGCTTAAGTTGTCATATGCCTGATAAGGTTGAAGAGTCTGGAGCTCGTGAAATTTCGAAAACACACTTCCAGTCTTGGCGCCCTCAATTGATTTTGGTTGATGGAAAGTATGTAAATCCTGAAGATGCGGAAGTATTTGTAGAGGATCGTACAAAGCTAAATAATGCGTATTTTAATTGTTCGCAATGTCATGCACCACAAGCCGATGTAACAATCGATATTGAGAATTTATTTACCCGCGAGTTCAGAGAAACATTTGGTATTAAAGAATCAGATCTAAAGAATAGGGTGAGCGAAGGTGTTAACAATTAACAGTAGAGACGCAATGCTTTGCGTCTGTTGGAACAGGGATTTAAAGTTAGAGACGTAATGCATTACGTCTGTACATTAAATAAAATTCGATATTTTATGAACATATCAAGTGTAGTGATTCGAACTTTACCAGAGCATTCCCAAAAAATGGTTGAAGTGTTTAAAAAAAGTGAATTATGTGAGTATTATTTGCATGATGTAACAAAAATTATTGTCGCAATTGAGGGAGAGGATATCAGTGAGGAAATTGCTAAACTAAAAAAACTTCAAAAGATGGATCATGTCATCTCTGCCGATATGATGTATTCCTATTCCGAAGATGAATTGGAAAAAGAGAAAGACAAGATTGAAAAATCGGATGGGATCAATCAATGGCTGAATGACAATAGCAAAGATGCAGGTCTGATCAATTATGCTGGAGACCTTAAAAAGAAAATGTAATGTAGGGCCACGGTATGTCGTGGCCTTCTTATTAGGACATGCCAAGGCATGTCCCTACAATTTATAAATCATACCCTATTTTATCCGAAGAGGATATCACAAAGGTACTGTTGAAGCGAGTCAGGTATTCGAACTTCGACAGTTTTTCCTGTATGAAGAATTGAAACTCATTCATATCCTTTACCATTAGTTTTAGCATGGCATCAAAGTTTCCTGAGGTGTAATAAAACTCCATAACCTCAGGTAAGGCCAGTGCTTGCTCTCGAAAAGAATCTACCACATCTCGTGTGTGTTTGGTCAGCAATATGGAGATGAAAACAACCATGCTACGATCTATTTTCTCAGGGTCGAGTACGGCCACATAGTTTTTAATAATTCCACTTCTCTCTAGTTTTTTTACTCGCTCGTAAACAGGTGTATTACTCAAATGTAGCTTTTCTGCTAACTCTTTGATTGTGATACGACAATCTTGTTGTAATAACTCCAAAATTTTTCTGTCTGTTCGATCTAAATTTTCCATGGAAGAATATTTTTCTAGTAATATCGCTATAGTAAGCTTTTGTAAAGATATAAATTCTAGTAAAAGAATCATATGATAGATGAGTTTTCTATACTTGAGTCAATTACTAGTAAATAAATTTGCATAGCTGTATTTTTACAAGTGAAAAGAACTAATTCAATTAGAAGGTTTTTCTTTTAAGAGTGAATGAAGGAAAGAAAATACAAAAACAACAAACAAAATAGAATACGATGAAAGAAATTAGATGGCACGGAAGAGGAGGACAAGGTGGTTTTACCGCTTCTCGTTTGCTTGGTATTGCTGCAAGTGTTCACGGAGGTAAACATGCTTTGGCATTTCCATCTTTCGGACCTGAAAGAAGAGGAGCTCCAGTTTTAGCCTTTACCAAAATTGATGACACTAAAATTCACGATCGAAGTGAAGTTCAAAATAGCGACTATGTTGTTGTGATGGATGAAACTTTGGTAACTCCTGGATTCGAAAAAGGAATCAGACCAGGTGCAACGATTTTGATCAACACTGAGAATGTTGAAAAATACCGCGAACTTCTAAAAGGATTTCAAGTAGTGGGTATTGATGCATCAAGTTTAGCAATGGAAATTTTGGGTCGACCAATTACAAATACCGCTATGTATGGCGCATTAGCTGCTGCATCTGGTTTAGTTAGCAAAGAAGCTGCAATCGCAAGCATTCACACAGAGATGAAACCTAAACTAGCTGCTCTAAATGAAAAGATTGTAAGTCGTGCTTTCGAATTAATCAACGAACAGGTATCTGTTAATTAATTTATAATTCTATTTAAAATGAACAGACCTAAAAAAACGGAATTTAAATTCCCAACACATGTAGATGAATACCCAACTGGGCCTCAATATGCGGCTGGTTATTTGCCAGAGACCAACGCAGGATGGAGAACAGTTCGCCCTGTAGTTGATTACGATGCATGTGTTTTCTGTTTGCGTTGCTATCTACTTTGTCCAGATGGTACCATCATGAAAGAAAACGGTAAAATTGAATTCGACATGGATTATTGCAAAGGCTGTGGAGTTTGTGCTCACGAATGCCCAAAGGATGCAATTAAAATGGTAAAAGAGTAGGGAAACGCCATGGCGTGTCCGTTAATCGCAAAAGAAAATTCAATGAAAACAAATAAAATATTTATATCAGGTGATGAAGCTGTTGCTCAGGGTGTGAGATTATCTCGTCCACATGTTGTCGCTGCTTACCCAATCACCCCGCAAACCATAACCGTTGAGCGCCTGGCAGAAATGGCAGAATCTGGCGAAATGGATGGCGAATACATGCACGTAGAATCTGAGCACTCCGCAATTTCAGCAACAATGGGAGCTAGTGCAGTTGGTGCAAGGACATTTACAGCTTCTTCATCGCAAGGATTATTGTACATGGCAGAAGGTCTTCACTATTGTAGTGGCGGACGTTGGCCAGTTGTGATGATGAACGCGAACCGTTCAGTTGCTTTGCCATGGAGTATTTATGGTGATCAGCGCGATTCACTATCTCTTTTGGATTGTGGATGGATTCAGGTTTATGTGGAAGATGCACAGGAAGCTTTGGACATGATCATTCAAGCCTATAAAATTGCAGAACACAAAGATGTTTTGACACCAATGATGGTGAATTTGGATGGTTTCATTCTAACGCACACTTACGAGTTGGTTGATATTCCAGAACAAGAAATGGTAGACAAGTTTCTTCCTGCTTTTCAAACACCAAATAAAATGTCTTTCGAAGAGCCAAAGAACTTAGGTTTTAGCTCTAAGCCAGATGACAATACTGAATTTAAATATCAGCAAAACGAAGCGATGTTTAACTCGATACAAGTTCTTAAGGATGTAGATCAGGAGTTTGCTGATACATTCGGAAGAAAGTACGATGGAATGGTTGAAGAATACATGTGCGAAGATGCAGATGTTGTATTGACTGCTTTGGGTAGTGTTTGTGGAACCATTCGTGTAGTGGTTGACAAAATGCGTGCAGAAGGAAAGAAAGTTGGGTTGTTAAAGATTCGTTATATGCGTCCATTCCCAGAAGCTGAAGTAAAAGATTTGGCTCAGAGAGTTAAGGGTATTGGCATTATCGATAAAGATATTTCTTTTGGATACGAAGGAACCGTTTATACCAATGTGAATTCAGCCTTATCTAAAATCGACAAGTATGTTTTCAAAAGCAATTTTATTGGTGGATTAGGTGGTCGTGATATCACTAAAGATGAGATCGAAGACATGTTCAATCATCTGTTTGATGGTGTTGAAAAGAAGAGTGAAGAAAAAGTAGAATTTTTTAGCCTTAACGTAGAAACAAATGACTAATCTAGTAGATATCCCTAAAGTGAATGCGAAAAACATGACCGAGAAGGAATTTTTCTATGGTCATAAAGCTTGCGCCGGATGTGGTGGAAGTATTGCAGTACGATTGGCACTTAAAGTATTGGGCGAGCGCACCTATACAGCGCTACCAGCAGGATGTATGTCGGCAGTAGGATTCATATATCCACAAATGGCATTCAATACCAATGCAATTATTACAACTTTCCCAGGATCGGCGAGTATGGCAGCAGGTATTGCAGCTGGAGCCAAAGCTTTGGGTCAGAAAGATTTTAAAACTGTGGTTTTTGCTGGCGACGGTGGAACAGCTGATATCGGATTTCAGGCTTTATCAGGAATGATTGATCGTAACGATGATGTTTTGTACATCTGCTATGACAATGAAGCTTATATGAATACTGGTATTCAGAAAAGTGGATTGACTCCTTATGGAACCAAAACAACGACGACACCAGCAGGTAAGAATATCCCGGGAACGGTAACTCACAAAAAGAATTTGTTTGAGATTATTGCTGCGCATGATATTGCTTATGCTGCAACGGCAAGTATTGGTTATCCACAAGATTTCTTGAACAAGGTAAACAAAGCCAAGCACATAAAAGGAGCAACCTTTATTCATGTGTATGCTTCTTGTCCAACAGGATGGGGAACACCAACCGAAACTACTGTAGAAATTGCAAAAGATGCAGTAGACTGTGGTCTGATTTTCTTAGCGGAATATGAAGATGGTGAGTACAAATTGAATCGTAATCCTAAAGAATTCAAATCTGTAGAATCTTATTTGAAGAAACAAGGTCGATTCAAGCACATGGGCGAAGCCGATATTGATTGCGTAATTGAAAACCGCGATAAGAAGTGGTCTCGCATGCGCAAAAATTGGCTTTAGGCAATTAATTGTAGCACCCCTTCGCCTATCGGCACTTCCCCTGCGAGGGGAAGATTTCAAACTTGAAATAGGGTTATTTTTTCTTTCTCCCCTTCCAGGGGAGATCTCGACAGAGAGAGGGGTGTATAGTAATTCAATAACAAACTAAACAACAAACAGTAACGGCGTATTGCAATACGCCACAACGATAAAAAAACAAACAAAATGATCAGCGATTTAAAAGGAACTTTCTCCCAAATCAGCAACAATAACAAGCGATCAGCTATTCGTGAAATCTTGAAATTGACTCAAAATCCTGAGATCATTTCATTTGCTGGAGGATTGCCAGCGCCAGAATCATTTCCGGTTGATGCATTGGATAGCATTGTTTCAGATATGTTGCGCGAAGAGGGTGCAGCAGTTTTACAATACGATGCAACCGAAGGCGTTACTGAGCTAAGAGAACTGCTTGTTAAGAAATATCAGAACGAAGGTATTGAATGTTCTTTAGACAATATGATAGTAACAACAGGATCGCAGCAAGGACTTGACTTGGTAGGTAAAGTTTTTGTGAATCAAGATGATGTTGTGATTTGTGGTTTGCCATCTTACTTAGGCGGAATTAGTGCATTCCAAGCTTATGGAGCTAAAATGGAAGGTGTGCCAATGGATGAGCAGGGAATGAGTGCTGAGCTATTGGAAACGAAGTTGATCGAATTGGCAGAAGAAGGAATCAAACCAAAATTCATATATGTAATTCCTGATTTTCAAAACCCAACAGGTATTACCATGCCAGAATCTCGTCGTTTAGAGATTATAGCTTTGGCTCATAAATACGATGTGTTAATCGTTGAAGATTGTCCTTATCGTGAAGTAAGATTCGATGGCGAGCCTCAACGAATGATGTACGATTTAGATAATGATAATCATGTAATCACTTTGGGAACTTTCTCGAAGATATTTGCTCCAGGATTTCGCATTGGCTGGATTTTAGGTCCAAAAGATGTGAATGAAAAGATTGTTGTAGCTAAGCAATCGGCAGATTTGTGTACACCAACATTCGTACAGAAAATCGCCATTCGTTATATGAATTCGGGAGTGTTCGAAGAGAATCTTCAAAAGACAATTGATTTGTATCATCAGCGTAGAGATGTAATGTTGGCAGAATTAGAGATACGCATGCCAGACTGTGTGAAGTGGACTCGTCCGGAAGGAGGAATGTTCCTATTCATTACCTTACCAGAACACATGGATGCGTTGGATCTTTTCCATAAAGCACTTGAGGAAAAGGTGGCTTTTGTAACTGGAAATGTATTCTATTGCGATGGTGGTGGAAAAAATACGATACGTTTAAATTTCTCTTACGTGAATAACGAAAAAGCAATTACGGGTGTAAAGCGTTTGGCAGAAATTATCGAAGCTGAAGTAATGGCAGTCGATAATGAAGAATTAATAATGAGCAATTAATAATTGAGTTGCGGGAATTTATTCCTGTTATTCATTTAAATTTTGCCTGAAAGGCATAAATAATATAGCCCAAGGCATCGTCCTGGGTTTTTGCGTATTGTAAATTATCGTCGCATCTAGAAGCAAAGAATTATATGTTTTTATTTATGCGACGAAACCATTTATCAATTAATTCCTTTCAGGGAAATATTCCTTTTTTTTGATTAATTTTCCATGAATTTTATGACCTTAAATTAATGAAAATCTATTCATCAGCTTGTCCTCGAAATTGCTACAGCACTTGTAGTATAAAGGTTCGTGTGGAAAATGAAAAGGTAATTGGAATTGATCCACATCCTGAAAATCTGGCAACTCCGGAAGGTCCTTGCATAAAAGGTTTGGCTTATGTGGAACGTGCCAATTCCAAGGATCGTATTTTATATCCACAAAAGCGAATTGCTGATGGAAAGTACGAGCGAATTAGTTGGGATGAGGCTTTGGATACCATTGTTAATAAACTAAATGAGAGCAAAGAAAATTTTGGGCCACATTCAATTTTGTATTTTGCAGCCAGTGGCATGTCGGGTTTGATTAATGGAGTGAGTACAAATTTCTGGAAACTTTTTGGTGGTGCAACGACAACTTATGGCAACTTGTGTTGGCCTGCAGGTTTGGAAGCAACCCGACTGACTTTAGGGGCAAACAAACACAATGCGCCGTGGGATTTAGAGCATGCCAAACTCATTGTATTGTGGGGAAAAAATCCTGCTGAAACAAACATTCAGGAGATGATTCCTTTAGAGAAAGCACAAGAGAAAGGAGCCAGTTTGGTGGTGATCGATCCACGAAGAACACCATCTAGCGAACGAGCGAATTCTCTTTTTCAGATTAAATCGGGAACAGATGGAGCTTTGGCCTTGGGTTTGGCTCGTGAAATTATCCATAACAATTGGGTCGATAAAGAATTCATAGAAAAATATGTACTTGGTTTTGAACAATTCAAAGAACGAGTAGAAGAATATAGCTTAGATAAAGTTTCGGAGATCTGTAGAATATCAGTTGATGCGATTAAAGAATTAGCCAAGCAAATTGGAACAACAGAGGCCATGACTTTATTGCCCGGTTATGGATTGCAGCGATATGAAAATGGCGGTCAGACCACTCGTTGTATTTTGGCACTTTCCGTGATAACAGGAAATATTGGTAGATCGGGAACTTGTTGGCATTATGCCAATTTGCAATCTTACGTGTTCGATGATTTAAAAGAGCCAGAATCTTATTTTCCTGGTTGTGAGCATCCAAGTTTTCGAAGAAAAATAGCTGTAGCCAAATTGGGCGAGGATTTACTGAATATTAAAGATCCAGAAGTGAAGTTTATTTGGGTCGAAAGGGGAAATCCTCTTTCACAAAATCCAGACACCAATAAAATACGAAAGGCTTTTCGAAAAGCTGATTTTAGAGTGGTTGTAGATCAGTTCATGACTGATACAACATTAGAAGCGGATATCATTCTTCCAGCGAAAAATATGTTTGAGCAATCTGATATCATTGGGTCATATTGGAATCCGTACGTTCAGCTGAAGCAGAAAGTGATGGAGCCAGCAGGAGAAGTGAAACCCGAATCGGAAATCTATTACCTACTGGCAAAAAAGCTAGGCTTTAATGAATACGAAATCAGTAAAAACATACCAGAGCCAAACGATGAGGCTATTGAAGAATATTTGAATGGATTTTTGAAAGACTTTCCAGAATTGAGTTTGGAAGAATTGAAAAAGGGACCGCAGTTGGCGAACTCTTTTGAAGAGATTCCATTTGCTGATTTTCAATTTCCTACAGCATCAGGAAAAATAGAATTGTATAACGAGGAAGCAAAAGAACTTTGGGGCGTTGATCCTTTGCCAGATTACGTGCCTTTATCAGAGCAAAAAGAATTTACCTTGCAGCTAATATCACCAAATTCGAAGAACAGAATTCATTCTCAGTTTGGAAATTTAAATGTGATTAAGCAATTCGAACCAGAAGCTTACCTTTTTGTTCATCCACTGGATGCAGATGAAAAGGGAATAGCAAATGGCGAAAAAGTTGAGCTGTATAACCATCAGGGTAGTGCAGAGGTAAAAGTGCAATTTGATTTGGGGCTGAGAAGAGGGAATGTGGTTTTAACCAACGGGCATCAATCTCATTTAGGAGCTGCACCAAATTTGTTCACCAAAGGATGCGAGACAGACATGGGACACGGAACAGCCTTTCACAATACTTGGGTTGATCTTAAAAAACTGTAATCATGGAAAAGAATTCATTCATATTTAATACAAATAGATGCGTTGGCTGTGATGCTTGCGCAGCGGGTTGCAGCATAGAAAACGGTACCGATTTGATGATGAATTGGCGCGAGGTAAATACGCACAACAAAATCAAACATCCGGGATTACCCGTATTTCATTTTTCCTTGGCTTGTAATCATTGTGAAGAAGCACCGTGCATGAAAAATTGCCCTGCATTGGCCTATACGCGCGATGAGAAAACAGGAGCCATTATTCATCATGCCGAAGCTTGCATTGGTTGTACTTATTGCACATGGGCTTGTCCTTACGATGCACCTAAATTCAATCCTGCAATTAAGATTGTTGAGAAGTGTAATTTTTGTGTAGATCGAATTTCCGATGGGAAAAAACCTGCTTGTGTAGATGCTTGTCCGGTTGGAGCTTTGGATTTCGGACAATTAGCTTTAAGCGATGAGGATCGAGTAACGCCAGGTTTCGCTGATATGGGAATAAAACCATCCATTCAATTGGTGCCCTTGCGCGAAGAGCATGCGAGTCCAACCATAGAAAATTTAGATGAAGAGAAAATTGATCCGGAAAGAATAAAAGAATGGCTGCCAGAAACAAAAGAAAAAGTGTCTTTGGATAAGGAGTGGACATTGGTGTTGTTTACGATAGCAGTAGCAGGTTTGGTAAGTTGGCAAGCGGCACATTTGTTTGGTGTAATAGAAATGCCATTGATTCCTTTTGCAGTAATTTCAGTTTTGGCAATAGCTTTAACATCTTTACATATTGGTAAGAAACTTCGCATGTGGCGATTCATTCTGAATTTAAAAGGATCGTGGCTTAGTCGTGAGATTTTTTCTTTCTCTGCCTTTTTGGGATTAACAGGACTACAATTAATTACAGAAAATCAAATAATTGGCTATGCAGCTTTAGTGTTTGGAATCTTTAGCTTGATTTCGGTTGATATGGTTTACAAGTTCCTGACCCGAAAGGATGGTCTTCTTGTACACTCAGGAATGGTAAGTCTGACTGGAGTTTTGTTTTTTGCCTGGTTGATTGAAATACCAATTTTTATTGAACTAGTAATTCTATTAAAAGGAAGTGTATACATTGCGAGGAAAGTATTTTTACGCCAAATGATATTGAACTATTTTCCAGCTCTTTCATCGCTAAGAATTCTCTGTTTATTAATCCCATATATTTTATTGGATATGCAATGGGAATTGTCCTTGCCAATCGCTTTAGTCATTACCTTTATTGGGGAAATTATCGACAGAGCAGAATTCTATCACGAATCGGATGTTACAACACCAAGAAAAGAATTGAATGACTTGTTGATTTCACCTCAAAACCCTAAAGGGGCTTAATAAAAACAAAAATCAATAATGTAAAGACGCAATGCATTGCGTCTCTAACACAAAATACGACCATGAAAAAAATCAATGCATCTCACACACCGCTTTATCGTGAAGCTGGTTTCAATTTAAAGGATTCAAAGACAACTAAAGAAGCTTTTGCTGCTGAATTGCATCATGCACACGAGCCTGAGAACGACATTTATTCTCGATACCGGAATCCTACTACGGTGGCTGTT
>JADGFH010000627.1 GCA_016743925.1 Labilibaculum sp. | reverse complement strand
TCAGATTTTTCCTATTGAATTTATCAACATAGAAATTTTTAATCTCGTATCGACTCTTAAAAAATTTAAAATCACCATTTAGATCTAGTGCATGTGTTGCAGAGTCTGAATGAATTCGATAAGTCATCATATCATCAGACATATAAGCTATCTTCGATTGTGCTGCGACTTCAATCCAAAGTGGGTAATCGCCCATTTTCCATTCATTCCCCATTACCTGATCGCCAATGCGAATATTCTGCAACAATTCATTTCGCATACAAACTGTCGCTGTCGCAATACAATTTCCTGTAATTAAATGATCTAATAAATCTCCTTGTAACATTTCTTTTTTCTGCCACACATCATGGATTAACTTTTGACCATTTAAACAAGAAAAACTAGAATGGATCATTCCATATTCTGTATTCGCTTCTAAAAAATCAACCTGTTTTTGTAGTTTATAGGGATCAGTCCAAAAATCATCTCCTTCGCAAAAAGCTACATACTTCCCCTGGCATTCCAAATCTGTTCGATGATCATTCTCAGCTGCCCCAACATTATTTTCACTTGTAATAACTCGTATCACATCAGGATAAAGTTCCGCATACTCTTGAATAATTTTTATCGTATTATCAGTACTGCAATCCTCTCCAATTATGTATTCAAATGAAAAATTAGTTTTCTGCATCATGATTCCTTCAATACATTGCGCAATGAATTTTTCATGATTATAGGTTATGGTTTTTACACTTACAAATGGTTTTTGCATATCAGACATTTTTCAGAGATCTTGATAAAATGGAATTATGTACTATTTATTTCTTTTGATTTGACCCAGTATTTTAACTGGTATTTTCTTCGTGTCATCCAATGACATTTCAAGGACTATAGAAACTATCGTTTCAACAACCTCATCTGCAAGATCTGGGTAAAGTGGAAGACAAATTACTTGACGAGACAAATCGTAAGCAACATCTAAACCTTTTGCAGAAGGTAAGCCTCTATAAGCAGAGAACTCACTAATTAATGGGTAAAAATATCTTCTTCCATAAATATCATATATCTTTAATTCTTCAAACACATCATCTCGAGATCTGCCAAATTCTAATTCATCTATAAATATTGGGAAGTAAGAATAATTGTAATCTACATTTAAGGGCTCGTTTAAAAATCGAATACCCGCTATATCTTCCAATCCTTCTTTGTATTTATCGGTAATGTGCTTACGACCATCAATTGCAGTTTCGAAATATTTTAATTGAAGTATTCCGTATGCTGCTTGCAATTCGTTCATTTTAGCATTGATACCAGGAGCAACAACAGTTGTTTCATTAGCAATCCCAAAATTTTTCAAAAAATCGATTCGCTTTTTAGTTTTTAAATCATGCGAAATTATTGCTCCACCCTCTATCGTATTAAAAACCTTTGTAGCATGAAAACTTAAGATTGACAAGTCACCATAATTTAATACACTGGAATTTTTCAACTTCACTCCGAACGCATGAGCGGCATCGTAAATTACCTTTAAGCCATAAATATCAGCCAAATTTTGAATTGCATCAACTTTACAAGGGTTCCCATAAACATGAACTGGCAATATTGCTGTTGTTTCAGGTGTTATTGCAGCCTCTATCAAATCAGGATCCAAATTTCCATAAACAGGATCAATATCAACAAAAACAGGTTTTATTCCATTCCACCATAAAGAGTGTGTTGTTGCAACAAAACTATATGGAGTTGTTATTACTTCACCTTTTATCCTTAAACACTGAAGTGCAGCCATTAAGGCAAGCGTACCGTTAGCAAATAAAGAAACGTATGGAACACCAAGAAAAATAGCCAAGGCCTTTTCAAATTCTTCATGGTATTTGCCATTATTGGTTAACCATCTGCTATCCCAAATATCTTCCAACATAGGAATAAACTCATTTAACGGGGGCAGTTGAGGGCGAGTAACTAATATTTTACGTTTTTCCATCTTCTTAGTGGTATAACTTCTTTCAAAATAAGCAACCCATCGGTCAATGCTTCCTGTTTAGTCGCAATTGCCAATAGCAAATAGGATCCAATACCAATTAGTATTTGGAATATAAGAGAGAGAATTTGATTATTAATAAACCAACCAATGGTCATAAAACCAACCATCCCTAAACTGATTAAAAAGGTTTGACTGATATCTTTTAATTGATTTGGAATCGTATAAGAAATTAGCTTTCCTGTAAAAAAAGCATTGATAAAAAAGCTAATGAAAGAGGTGCAAATCTGACCGACGATCAATCCAATAATACCCCAATTTAATCCAATAAAAATTGCAATTACAACAATGGATTTTTTAATGATTTCCAAATAAAGGAATAAATCGGAACGACCTTTTACCTTTAGTATATTTAGATTTGAGGCATGTAATGTATAAATCATACCTGCAATACACAGTAGCTGAAAATAAGGAACGGAAGGCAACCACTTTTCACCCAATATTAAAACTAGAAGAGGTTCTGCAACTACAGCAAGCCCTAACATTAACGGAAAATTAATAAAGACCATCAGCTTTATCAGCTTTCGAAAGCCTTCCCTTAATTTTTTATTTTCGTCCTGAATTTTTGAAAAGGCAGGAAAAGTTACATTTCCAACAACCTGTGCTAAAGTTGTAACTGGTACTTCTTGTAATTTCTTGGCTTGTGTATAAAATCCTAACGCACTTGCCGAGAAAATACGACCAATCACCAACAGATAAATATTCTCGAAAGTTTGGCTAATAATTCCCGACAAAAGGAGTTTCGAACCAAAATTAAATAGTTGTTTAAATGATTGAAACGAAAACACTAAAGAAGGTCTCCAAGAGCTTTTGATCCAAAACAATACAGTCCTAAAAAAATAAATTCCAATGATCTGCCCTGCAAGTGCCCAAACTCCAAAACCCGTTAAAGCCATTACAATTCCAACAAAAGCTGATAATAGATTGGCAATTACTACAACCTGTGCAATTGCTTTAAAATTCATTTCAATTTTAAACTTTACAAACTGAATCAATCCAAAGGAATTAACCGCTAATACAAGACAAACAACTCTGGTTAAATCAACCAATAAAGGTTGATGGAAAAAGTCTGCAATAAAAGGAGCTGTAAAAAAAAGAATTAGATAGAGTACAAAACCAATAGTAATATTGAAGTAAAAAACCGTAGAATAATCTACTTGGTTCACCTCTTTTTTCTGTATCAAGGCATTGTCGAATCCACTATCTATAAAAGCTTGCGAAACAGCAATAAAAATAGCAAGCATCCCTAGCAAACCAAAATCTTTAGGTTCTAGTATTCTGGCGAGTACAATCTGAGAAATAAGAAGAATTAGCTGACTTCCAAATTTCTCAATGAAACTCCAGAAAACACCTTTTATGGTTTGACTTTTTAGATTGGACATTCTATTTTTTATCTAAGCAACAACTCTTTCTCGAACGGTACTTTCTTTTTTAAGTTCCTGAACAATTCTGATACATGCTTTACCATCTCCATAAGGATTACTGGCTTGTGACATTTTACGATATATGGCTTCTTCGTTGAAAAGCATTTCTACCGATTCGATAATTTTATGTGAGTCGGTTCCAACTAACTTAACTGTACCTGCCGACAATGCTTCAGGACGCTCGGTTGTATCTCGCATAACCAAAACTGGTTTCCCCAAGAAAGGAGCCTCTTCCTGAATTCCACCTGAATCAGTAAGAATCATGTAAGAAAGATCCATCATATACACAAATGGTAGATAATCAATCGGATCGATCAAGAAAACATTCTTAGCACCTACATCTCCATTAATTTTATTTCTTCCAAGAATCTCATATACTGGCTTTTGAACATTAGGATTTAGGTGAACTGGATACACAAAATCCACATCTGGATATTTTTCCGCTAAAAACTTAATAGACTCACAGATATTTAAAAATCCTTTTCCAAAATTTTCTCTACGATGACCTGTTACCAATACCATTTTACGTGAACGGTATACCCAATCGGCCACTAAACCTGTAGGAATGCCCTTCGTTTGAAGCGTATTTATTATATC
>JADGFH010000626.1 GCA_016743925.1 Labilibaculum sp. | reverse complement strand
AGATACGAATAAATCAAATTGAGTTGTTCTAAAAAAAGAATTTCAAAAACAATAATTCAAATAAAACACATCAATAATACAATATCATTATGCTCATTTACAATATCAAACTTGCATTAAAAAAAATAAAAAAACACCAAGGCTTAACAATCATTAATGTATTGGGATTATCTGTTGCAATGGCATTTTGTATTATTATAATGCTGTTCCTGCAAAATGAACTAGGCTACGATAAGCATCATTCAAATCACGATCGATTGTATCGAATTAGCTCCTCTTTTGATTTTTCGGGAAGTGTTAAACATATGGCTAGAACTTCAGGCAATGCCGGTAAAGAATTTTCAGATGAAATTCCAGAGATTGAATCACATATCCGAATTTTCAAGCCTGGATATGCCAATGGATTTGTTGTTGAATACAAGGATGATAAGATTGAAGATAAGGGAATAATGTATGCCGATTCCAATTTTTTCAACATCTTATCTTACCAATTTGTATATGGTAACGCTAAAAATGCTTTAGCTAAGAATAACAGTGTGGTAATATCAAAATCTGTTTGTGAAAAACTATTCGGAGAATACAATCCTATAGGTCAAGAATTAACATTCTTAAATATCGGTCTCGATCAGATCTTTCAAATTAGTGCTGTTGTTAATGATGAAAAATCGAAATCACATCTGAATTTCAACTACTTATTCTCCTTTAAGCTTTTGAAACCAGAATCAAGTGAATTTCTCAACAATTGGTTGAAATTTCCTATATATACTTACATCTCATTGCATAAAAACACAAATCAAAATCTGTTACCTCAGAAAATGCAAGATGTATTTCGAAAGAATGCAGGTGAATATGCAGATAAATGGGGAGCTAAAGTAGATTTCAAGCTTCAACCAATAACTGATATACATTTAAAATCAAATCTTGATTATGAATTGGGGGTAAATGGCGACATAAGCTATGTGTACTATTTTTCAATTATTGGTTTACTTATCCTGATTGTGGCCATCATCAATTTCATTAATCTGGTTACAGCGAATTCATATAGCCGCGCCAATGAAGTTGGTTTGCGAAAGGTATTTGGAGGCAATAGAAAACAATTAATCAGACAATTTTTAAATGAATCGATGCTACTTTCATTCGTTAGTTTACTATTTTCTATTTGCATAGTTATCGTACTATTACCCATATACAATCAGCTTTCGGGTCTGAAATTTACCGAAGCTCATGTTCTACAAACTAATATCATTATAGGAATAGTATTAATTTGGTTGATATCTGGTTTTGGAGCAGGTTTTTATCCTGCCTTTGTAATGTCTTCACAAAAAATAATTACAAATTTAAAAGGCGATACCAACGGAGGCATTGATAAAAATTGCTTTGTAAAGTCTCTCGTGATCTTTCAATTTGCGATAAGTATAACGCTAATAGCATGTACTATTATAATTTTAAAACAGGTAAATTATTTGCAGAATGTAAAAATGAGTTTTAATCCAGAAAAAACTTTAATTATTAAAATCAAAGGAAGAGAAACAAGTGAAAAAAGCACAAACATAAAATCTGAATTGTTAAAAAATCCTGATATAAGTGCTGTTAGCTTCTCCTATACCTATCCCGGACTAACAGCTAACTTCGACAATGCATATTTTTTAGATGAAACCAATGAAAATGCTACCGTTATACTTAGAAACCAATTTGTAGATTTCGATTACATTGATTTTTACAATTTAAAAATTGTCGATGGCAGAAATTTTAATTCCAAACTACATTCCGATTCAACAAATTCATTCATTTTAAACGAAACGGCCTTAAAATTATTGGATATAACTGGTAGTGCTATTGGTAAAAAACTGAATAATGCATCTCGAAGTACCGATGGTGTTATCATTGGCGTTATCGAAGATTTTCATCAGGAATCATTAAAAAACAATTTTGTTCCATTAATTTATAAAACAATACACAATCGAGGATCATATTTATCAGTAAAAATAAATACACAAAACACCACAAAAACAATTAGTTGGATTGAGGATCTTTGGGCTACTTTCGAACCTCATCGCAATATGGAATACTTTTTTCTAGACCAATATTACAACCAGTTATACAAGAATGAAAAAAATATGGGTAGTATTTTTCTAATCATTTCTATTATTACAATTATAATTGCCTCCCTTGGCCTATTTAGTTTAGTTTCTTTCATCACATTTAAACGCACTAAAGAAATTGGTATCCGAAGAGTAAACGGGGCCAAAAAACATGAAATTATTAAAATGCTGAATGCCGAATTCCTAAAATGGGTTGCAATTGCCTACCTAATTGCAATTCCAATTGCCTATCTGGCTATGAACAAGTGGCTTCAAAATTTTGCTTACAAAACAGAACTCTCCTGGTGGATTTTTGCTTTAGCTGGAATCATCGCAATGGGAATTGCATTGCTAACAGTTTCTTTTCAATCGTGGAGAGCGGCAACAAGAACCCCCGTGGAGAGTTTGAGATATGAATAAGTAATTAATAACGGACATTTAACTAGCTACAAAACCATATGTTAAGGATCACATTAAAATACATTTTTCGAAGTTTCATAAGACATTTTAATATTTCAGCAATAAATTTAGTGGGACTAATTTTAGCCTTTGTTGTATTTATTTTCATTGGGCAGTATATATTATATGAAATTTCATTTGACAAATTCTGGTCAGGCCAAGAGCGAATTTATCGGATTAACAGAGTAAATACACAAAATGGTGAAACAGTTTATGATGGTGCTAAAACGCCTGACGGTATTTATTTTGCCAAAGATGAAATACCCGAACTGGAGGCTTGTACGTATGCTCAGCATGAAAGCTGTCAGATTCGTCGCGAACCCAATAAATTATTTGAGCAAAATGTACTTTGGGTATCGTATGGATTTCAAGATGTTTTCAATTTCGAAATGAAAGAAGGTGTTGCTGATTTTGAAAAAACGCATACCGGAATTATTTCTGAAAATAAAGCCAAAGTTTTATTCGGAAGCGAAAATCCAATCGGTCAGATTATTAAAGTTAACGAAGGAATGCCCATTGAAATAACCGGAGTATTTAAAGATTTGCCTGCCAATACACATTTAGTAGCCGATTATTTTATTTCGTTGCGCACTTGGGTAGATTATGGTTGGATTAGCGAACAAGGTGGGTGGAGCTGGAAAGGATGGTGGACCTATATTAAACTAAAAGAGGCAAGCACCACTGAAAACGTAGAAACCAATTTGTCCAACTTGGTCGAAGTACATTATCCCAATTTAAAGAATGAAAACAAAACAATTAATTTTAGTTTACAGCCACTTAGCGACATTCATTTCGATACATCAAAACAAGGTGATTACGGCAAAAAAGCCAATAAATCGTCCATAATCAACCTTCTGATATTCGGCATTTTTGTGTTGATTGTGGCGTGGATTAATTACTCCAACTTATCCACAGCACTAGCCATAAAAAAAGAAAAATCGATTGGTGTTCAAAGATTAGTTGGTGCAAAAAAAACACAACAAATTATTTATGTGATAATCGATAATTTGTTCTTTAATTTATTTGCCGCCATTGTAGCTTGGATATTATTTATCATTTTGTCCCCTTTCTTTTCCAATACTTTCGATATTCCACTGCATCAATCGTATTTGCCAAAGGGGCTTTTTATTCTATGTTTTGCGATTACAGTTTGTGTCGGACTACTATTGTCGTCCATCTATTCAATATCGTCTATCTTAAAAATTAATCCTTTTGCACACAAAACAAATTCAAAAGAAAGTGTTTTTCAGCGCGGTTTAGTAATCACACAATTAAGCATAACGATTGTGTTTGTCGGGATGAGCTTTGCCATTTATCAACAAATGAATTTCATTCAACAATGCGACCTTGGAATGAACTTAGATAAAGTTTTAGTGCTAAGTGCACCAACATCATATAACGGACAAAAAAATCCGAAACGTCCTGAAAATCCGAAATTTGATAAATTCACCCATTTTAAAAACGAATTGCTAAAAAATATAGAAATCAAAGCCCTTACAG
>JADGFH010000625.1 GCA_016743925.1 Labilibaculum sp. | reverse complement strand
GCCCGCCGTCATTTCAAGTCCTTCTGTCATCATCTTCATGCCGAGGATGAAGAGCCCCAGACCGCCAATGGTTTGAATCAGAATATCTAACAAATCCAAGCTATCACCTTTTATTTTTTTTTAGTTAAGCCAGTGTTAGGACGCTCTTGAAATCAAGTTTGCGCCATGTATAGTTTATTTTGTTATTTTTTTCAATTGTGAAATTCTATTGAAAGTAAATCTCCTATATATCATCTGATGTATTCATTGTATTGAATGAATTCTATTCTCATTTTTCAATTCAAAATATGCCATCTTGAAGGAAGGTTGATACTTCTTTTTTCTCCATTCTTTTCAGATATAATATTCACAGCAAAAGGAATGGATTGTCCTGATAGTCTAATCTTATCTATTGAAAATTTTAGTTGTTCTACTAATGTTCTTTCCGGAATTGACACAAGAACAAAAAAAGAAATATCTGATATAGAGGTCCAGAAAACTATTGAATTTCAAGATAGTTCATTTTATGCTCCTCATTTAGGGTTGCTAAATAGTAAGTTATATGAGTATCTTGCTTGGGAACTGTATTATGCTAACGATAAAGTTGGAGTAAAACATCAACATTTAAATTCTTTCTCGAACATTTAACCCCAAAAGAGATTATTAATGCAACTCAAGTTTGCACTAAAAATGAAATATTCTAAGAAACAGGATATGCCCTGTGGTTCTCTATCCACATGTAGTACAATGTTAGACTTAAAATCTTAATGGCATTCACTCAATAATACCATCCATTCAATAGTTAACCTTCTGCAATTAGAAAATAGAAGGATTAGCCTTTGTATTTAGTAGATCTTAATTAGTTATTTTGATAAACAAAAAAGCTAAATAACGTAAAAATCTACTATCATGAAAAATCTATTAGTTATTCTGGTCTGTTTGATTATAGGAGCTTCTTCCTGTGAAAAAACTAACTATGAGGATAACCTTCCTGCATTTGAGATAACAGTATTAGATGAAACTGAAAATGTAGTGCCAGGAGCTATGGTTAGCCTATTCTTAACACAAGAAGACTGGGAAAATCAGAAGAACCCTGTGATCACTCAAAGTACAAATGAACTAGGTAAAGCCACATTTAACGATCTTGATGAAAAGGTCTATTATTTCTTTGCAGAGAAAAATAGGGCAACCAACGCGCTAGAGGTATCCTACCTAGAACTGCCTTTAGAGATTAATAAGATGAAAACCATTACTACAACCATAAGATAGTACCGATGAAAAAGAATATACTTTATATAGCATTACTGGCATTAATAAGTCTAGTAAGTTGCGAGGAAACAATTAAGAGAGAGATTGAAACAGAAGCAGCTCAAGGAAATAAGTTTGAAGCAGTAATTCCTGAAACTACAAAAGTTGTAAGTTCGGATGAGTTTGACGAGAAAATAAACCTAAATGCAGATTCTGATGAACTGACAATGAGCAATGATCTTTTCCAGAAATTAGAACTAAATGAAGGAGATGTGCTTGTATCGTCTTCAGGTGAAGGTTTCTTGAAGAAAGTTAAATCATTTCAGGTAAATGGTGGAGAAGTTCAAATTGTGTATGAAGATGCTTCACTGGAGGAGGCAGTTCAAGAGATGGACATTAGTTTTGATATTCCTCTAAATGAAGAGGACATAGCAAAGACAGTTCATATGCAAGAAGGTGTTTTTATGATGCGTTTAAAGTCTGAAAATACCGAAGAAAAACCTTTACTAGGATATAAGCTTGACAAGGTTTATTTGGATGATGATAAGCTTCTAATGTTAGATGGTATAATAGAGTTAGAGCCATTAATTAGGTCAGAATTGAAAATAAAGCACTTATCGCTTCAAAAATTTTCAACAGATTTTAATTTTGGAATTGAGGCAAAATTAGGTGTCAAAAGTACTTTAGCTAAAGGCGAGATAGTAAAGGAAAAGACATTAGTTAGTCAGAATTTTAGTCCGAAGGTAATTATTGTTGGAGGTGTTCCTCTAGTAATTGTTCCAAACTTGACCGTTGTAGCAGGAGCAAAATTGGAAGCAGAATCAAAATTAGGAGCGGAAACAACTGTAAGTACGAATTTTACAGCAGGGATCTTATATGAAGATGGTAATTGGTCTACTCATAGTGAATTTGAAAAGACTTTTGAATTCATACCTCCTACTTTAACAGGCCAATTAGAGGCTGAGGTGTATGTGAAGCCAATATTGAAATTGAAGTTGTATGGAACGGTAGCACCTTATATGTATGGAAAGTTATTCACTAAATATGATGCAGAAGTTCAAATGACAGGGTCTTACGGTTATGAATGGGCATTAAGTGCAGGTGCTTCTATAGGTGGAGGAGCAGAAGTTTCTGTATTGAGTAAGGTTATTGCTAAGTACGAATCAGACTTTTTCACTTTTGATGTCCCTTTAGCCGATTCGGAAACTTATGAAGGAAATCTTCCACCAGAAGTATCAACTTCTCCTATTCCTGAGAATACTTCAAGTATAAATATATCTGATGGGTTTAAGTTGGAGTGGGAATGTTTAGACCGTAACGAGGATGATAAATTAGCCTTTAAAGTATATTTAGGATCAGAAGTGGGTCAATTAAACTTAATTGGTGAAACGGATTCAAAATTCTTTATACCACAACTTAGCATGGATTTAGGTAAGATTTATTATTGGCAAATTAAAGCTACAGATGAGGAAGGAGAAGATTCATTAAGTGAAGTTTGGAAATTTAAAACTATTGATAATGGGGTCAATTTGTCAAAAGGTCTAGTAGCTTACTACCCTTTTAATGGTAATGCGAATGATGAAAGTGGAAATGGTAACCACGGAGTAACAAATGGGGTTAATTTAACTTTTGATCATAAAGGAATAGCCGATAATGCATATTATTTTGAGGGTAATTATGGGAAATCCTTTATTAAAATACCTCAAAATTCAACTCTTCAACTTCAAGACCATTCAATCTCCGCTTATGTGAAGTGGGAAGGAAAAGACACTTATGGACACAACTTTGGAGGGATCTTTTCTAATGGTTATAACTGTGATCATTATTCTCTAGTTGCAGGTGGAAGCCTTGTAAAGTCATTTGTTAATTATCCTAACAGTAGTAAAAGTGATCAAACTTTTTCCACAGAAGATTTAACTGATAATTTGTTTCATCATGTAGTTGCAACTTTCGATGGATCAGTGAGACGTTTGTATCTTGATGGAGAGTTAGTTGGTGAGATGGAATTTGTTGAACAAATAGATTATTCAACTGAAGAGGAATCATTTATTGGCGTTAATTTTCCTGGAGGTGACGATACCTTTAAAGGAATAATTGATGAAGTTCGTGTTTATAGTAGAGCTATAAATAGTAGTGAAGTAAATTTACTAAACGACGAATTACAAACTAATATTAATACTATAGATATTAAGAAAGGTTTATTAGCTTATTATTCTTTTGATGGTGATTGTAATGATAAGAGTGGAAATGGTAATGATGCAATTAGTAATAGTGCGACATTTGATTTAGACGCTAAAGGCAATGCCAATAGTGCTTATCTGTTTGATGGAACTGATGATTATATAGAATTGCCTAAGATGATTAATAGCTCGGGATCTATTAGCATGTTCTTTAAAGCTTCAGGTTTGTCAACATCAGATCAAGTTGATAATAGAAGCTATTTATTTTCACATTTTCAAGTAGGAGGAGATAATGATCGAATTTATATAATGCAACAAGATCAGAAGT
Source organism: Labilibaculum sp. (assembly GCA_016743925.1). Taxonomy (GTDB): domain Bacteria; phylum Bacteroidota; class Bacteroidia; order Bacteroidales; family Marinifilaceae; genus Labilibaculum. The sequence goes on along the minus strand of JADGFH010000625.1, from coordinate 305 downwards.
TGCAATATGGAATTGATGAAAATGCTATAATTAATACAAGTTATATTCTTTCTCAAGAATGGACTCATGTTGTTCTTACCTGGCATGAATCTAAAGCAAGATTGTATATAAATAATAAGCTAATTAATGAATCTGATTTTAATTCAATTTCATACTCTGAAATTGCACATCTTGGAAGTTATAAAGGATATAAAGATTTCTTTAAAGGATCTTTGGATGAGGTAAGAGTTTATAATAGGCCAATAACAGAAGAGGAGATTTCAATCCTATATAATATTTAGTTTAAACTAAATAGGAAAATTGTA
>JADGFH010000624.1 GCA_016743925.1 Labilibaculum sp. | reverse complement strand
ATTTTAGCCATAAAAAAATGCGCTGAAAAGCGCATTTTTATTGACTTGCATAAGTGGGGTGGATGAGCGGTTTCGAACCGCCGACCTCTGGAACCACAATTTACCTTTGAAATAACATAATGCAGATAATCAGTGTGTTGTGGTTTGTTTTATCCCTCTAATTTTGTCAATAATATTCGCTTTTATATGCGGCTTTTTAAAAATTAATAATACCTTCAGCAAGGTAGGCGTTTTATATCTTATTGCAAAAACAATAACATTTGTTATTACAGACTTACAAAAAAACACTATCTTTGTAACAAATATAAACGCTTAGTAACAAAATGGCACGACCAATAAAAGAAACTCCAATATTGACCGATTGTAAGGATATCCAAAGGGTATTACATGCAATTGAAAATCCTCGTGTTGTAACTAAGGAAGATGAAGACAAGGCAACCAAAGCTTACAATTTCCTAGAAAGTATCCGTCAATTTTAATAATTAAATGACAGACTCTAAGCTGAGATTCATCAGACTCACCGAGGATACCGATATAAAACCGTTTGACAGTGGGGATAGTGATTTAAATAATTATCTATTTGATGATGCTAAATGGTATCTTAAACAATTACTTTCCGTTACTTATCTTATCGAAGACGATACTAATACAGTTGCTTATTTTAGCTTAAGTAACGACAGGCTATTGATAGCGAATATGAGGAGTAAAAGCTTCTGGAAAAAAATTGCAAGTGCAATTGGATTGCATTTTGAGAAGCGAAATAGAGAGTCGTTTCCTGCTGTAAAACTAGGCAGATTAGCCACAAACGCAGCTTACCAATCACAAGGTATAGGAGAATCTATTATTCTGTGATTAAGAAAATCTTTCACAAACAGTAACAAAACAGGCTGCTTATTTATTACTGTTGATGCCTATAATAATGAGAGAGCTATAAAATTTTATGAAAAAAATGGGTTTCAATTTATGACCGATAATAGCGAAAAAGATAAAACAAGGTTGATGTTTAGCTCTTTATTAAGCAAGTAAATATCATAAAGACATAAGATTACAAAAGCCCTATTCATTACGAATAGGGCTTTTTATATGCGACTTGTTAAATTTAACTTCGTACAAAAGGGATTATAATTGCTTTCGTTTTATTCTCTCAGAAACAAGCTGAGACCTCCACCAAGCTGCACCACCAAAAACAATGAATAAGAATGAAATAAAAAGCATCCAATTCTTATATATCCGATACTTATTTATTTGAATCTGTATAAGCTTAATTTTTTTTCTATTATAGGATTGAATTGTTGATTTAGTGAGAATTATCTTCTTTTTTGGCTTAAGAAGTTCATATTTCTTTTCAACCTTGTTCTTTATTCTGTCTATTTCAACTTTTTTATTACCAAGCTTGCGAAGTTTAGTAATAGTTGACTTATCACTACCTATTTCAGCAATTAAGTAATGAACCTCTTTTGTTGTTAATTCCGCTTCTAAATTTAATAGCAACGAATCTTGCTCGAATTTAAGATTATCAAGTTCGAGTTGATTTTGCATATGCGTTGGATAAAAGAGTGCAATTAAACAAATAACAATACCTGACAAAGTGATAAACTTAAAAAAGTTATCGCTCGAAGAAATCGCATTTAAAGGAGTCCAATCTACCATTACATTTTATCTAGTTCAAACTTATTTGTTTCTAATTCATCAAAAGCATTTAAGCATGCGTCTACAGTTTCAGGATTTTCCTGTTGTAACTTTTCAAAATGAATTTTTGTTTGAGGATCCAAATTTACATCTTTTTTGTTATCACACGAAGTAAAACTTAAAAAAGCCGCTAAAATCATTAAGGTACTACCCTTAGAAATAATTTCAATATTCCCTGGGGATTGCAATTGAAGCTTTATAGCAGTATTGTTTACATCTTCATCAAGGTTAAATTCGTCATTTATAATCACTGAGAGCTTTTCAATGCTACTCGTTAAACCATTAAAAGCTCTGAGGCTTATATCGTCAGTTAAGTTAACATCTATGACATAATGTGAATTATCACCTCTTTTATACAAATGATTTAAAATATTATCAATATAAGGCTGAAAACTTTTAACCTCACTGATAGTATGCATGTTTCTTTTGATAAACATTAGGTGTGGATCGAAAGAATTAATTTGACCATTACGATGCCATTTCACCTCTCTTCGTTTGTGATAAACACAACCATACTCCCCATTATTTTCTACATAAATGTAATTTTCAACAATTTCACCAAATGCTAGACTCTCAGAACCTTCATTCGGAATTACAATAATATCACCTTTTTTAAGTTCATTGAAGCGGATTATCTTATTGTAAATTCCTGAAATTTTCATTTTATATGAAATCTCAGATTGTTCAGGTTTTATAGGTTCATGACGTGATATTTTAGCTTTTATATCTTCCACTGAACTGTTTACAATATCATTAACAGTAACATAGTCCCAACCTATCGCAATAAAATTATTTTCTAAATATGTAGTATAGTGATGTCCTTTATCTGTTCGAACAAACCAATATTTACGTTCTTTTTCTTCACTTTCAATTTGATCAATAAAATCTTGTATAGTCATTCTGTACGTTTCGTCTAATTGTTAAAATCAATGGTTCTATTAGTAGCTCCTCTGTGATATTATCCCGATAACCTTATAGATTTGAGATATAAATTTCTTTGGTATTTCGAACTCGTTATAGTTGGTATTGTAGCTCTTAAGAGTAAAAATATCTTTCTCTATGTTCTTTTGAACAATCTTGCAATACACTTCATTTTCAGTCACAACGATAAAAATATTGCCGTAATCTAAGTACTCTTTCCAATTGGGCATACTTCGAACTACTGCAATGTCACCACTTTGCATTGCTGGTGTCATACTGTCGCCTACAATAGTTAGAGCTATATCTTCATTTCGTGCAAACGGTACTTTTAACTTATCGATAATATACTCGCTACCTAGTTGTAATTGACCAATGCCTGCCGATGCTTCGGCATTGTACAGAGGTATTGCAAAGCCGTTATTCTCTGTATCCGAAACTAGGTTTTCACCCCCTTTTAACAACATTTCACCTTTCCCTGTAAGGAGCCAAGTTGAGTTAATATTTGGAAAATTAGACAGAATAGTAACTATAGCATCAGAATTTAATGCTGATTTTCTTTGTATTCCCTTGAAATTAGAATAGCTGAGACCGATTTTATTAAAAAAAGATTCGTAGTTAAATCCTTCGTGTTTAGCTATTTGCAATACTCTATCTTTTATATTGGTCATTTTTCTATCTGTTGATTTGATTAATAGATATAATTCTATCTATATTTGTAATCAAATAATATTTACAATAACAAATTTAACATTTCATTATGAAAAAGGAAATTATTAAGAAAAAATATGATTGGGCGGCTACGCTCAAACAGTTTAAAAAAGGAGAAATACACACACTCGAAGTCGATACAAAAGAGGTGTTCTGTATTCGTCAGGCAGCTCACAACTTGAAAAAGAAAGCCGAAGGGGTATTTAAAACAAGCATCACAGAAGAGGGAATTGAAGTAAAACGTGTAGCCTAGTGTCAGAAGCTGTAAACATAGTGATCAATGTCGTTGAGCAAATGAACCTGTCTAATGAAGATAGGTTATTGCTTATTGACAAGCTTGGTCAAGGTGTTACAGTTAGTAAGCCTATAAATCTCAAGAAAATGACTGAAATGGAAATTTACAGACGAAAGTTTGAGCGATGGATGGTAGAGACTAAAAAATTATACCCACCAAAAAAATAGACCAATGAACAGAATAGAACTTGAATTAAAAGAACATGGTTTTAAACTCGTAAAAACCTACGGGCACGATCAATACACTTCGAGGGTTTTTGCTAGAGGTTGTTTGATTGTAGACCTCACTTATGAAAAAAATAAATTAGTCGATTCGTATCTAAGCATTGAAGATGTAGAGTGTATACCAATGAGTATGGATAAAATAAAACAACTAATTCCCGTTTTGGGATAAAAAAAACAACCCAATGAAAAAAGTTTTAAGAATTGTATT
>JADGFH010000013.1 GCA_016743925.1 Labilibaculum sp. | reverse complement strand
CGTTTCGAATTACGGAAAACAGGAACCACCAGCCGAATTTGGTTTGGATTCATTTGAATTTTGGACTCCAGAAAGACGTCCTGGAGGAAAAAATTTAGCACTGGAAATAAATCCGCCAATTACTGCTTTTAAAAATGAAAATATACGAAATAAGGAAATTAGACCTTTGCCAGATGGTACAACAAATACTTGGGTAGCTAGTTTAAATGATGAGAGGCCATCATTGGAAATGAAATGGGATAAGAATGTTAAACTCCGAAAAGTAAAAATATTTTTTGATCCTGATTTCGATCATTCTTTAGAATGTAATCATATGGAACATCCCGAATCAGAAATTCCTTTTGTTGTTTCAGATTACCAAATTTATGATGGAAATTCTCGTTTGTTGTTTGAGAGACGTGGGAATTATCAGGCTATTAATGAAATTGATTTTAGAGTGCCAATTGAGGCCAATCTGTTACGTTTTGTTTTCAAAAAGAAAATGATGCATATCCCGATAGCGATAACAAAAATTGCAGTTTACGAATAAAATAAATAATCTTTTCACACGAACATATTATTTCAATCTTATTTTGATCGATGTAAAGTTGAATGAAAAATTCTGTGGGGAATAATTTGATAATAGGATTCTAATAACTATCGAAAAATATTCAAACGAAGAATATAATATCAAAGATAAAAAAGATAATTTTTTTTTAGGCTTGAAATAACTTAAAAAATAAGTAATGCTTAAAACAAAATTTGCGCTCTTGTTTTGGATATTATCTCTGTTATTGCAAAGTATTGCTCAGGATTATTCTAAAACTGGTTTTTATTTGAATGATGAAAGTCCACGTAAAGTGTACAATTTTAATGGAGGATGGTGATTTTATAAAGGAGATATAGAGGGGGCTTTTCAATCTAATTTTGATGATAAGGGGTGGGATTTGGTTAATCTTCCTCATGGATTGGAATTGTTAGCTCATGTAGAAAGTGCTAGAAATTGTGGTTCAGGAAATCGTATATGATAATCTAAATGATGAATTTATTATTTTCTGATCCACAACTATTCCTAGGTGATTCCCTGATACGGATAGAACTGTTGAAGATGATTTAGCTTTTGTTTTTATATGAGAAACTTGAGCTGTTAAGTTAAAATGGATTTATAATTTTTATTTTAATTAGATGAAAAAAATTAGGTGGGATGTGTGTCTAAAATTCGGATTCTCGTGGATGTTATTTATTAATTCTTTTTTAGGGTGTGCAATAGATTTTAATAAATTAGACTTACCTAATGGTATTACCAATCGTGCAATACAATGTTTTTTGGAAGATTCGAAGGGTTATATATATATCGGAGGAGCCAATTCCTTAATGTGTTTTGATGGGCATACCACAAGTGTAATAATGAATAGAGACTCCATTGGTAATGAAAAATTATTTAACAGCATTAATGCTTTGGTTGAAGATAAGAATGGATGTATTTGGATAGGTACTGCACAAAATGTTTATGTTTTAGATCCGATTTCTAAAGTTTCTAAAACTATACTCACTAAGAATTGTTCTGTTTTATCTTGTTCTTCACTAATTGAAATGCGATCTGGAAAGATTTTAATAGGTACAAAGCAAGGATTATTCATATATCAACACGGGAAAGGCATTATCAACTGGTTTGTTGAGGGGGAAGGCGATTTGTGTTTAAGTCACAGTGAAGTAAGTAGTCTTTACGAAGATGAACAAGGTATTATTTGGGCAGGAACTTACAACAAGTTAAATCGTATTGACCTAATAAATAATAAAATTGATTTTTTCAATATTCAGGATAGTTTAAGTACTAAGGACAATAATTTTATTCTTAGTCTAGCACCTTTTGAAGAAAATGGAGAATTCAATTTAATGGTTGGAACAGAAGAGGGATTAGGCGTTTTTAATACAAATACATATGATTTTATGATGTATCACTCTTCTGGGAGTGGAAATTTGAATGACGGTAATTTATCCAATGATATTATAAAAACAATTTGTCCTATTAATAATAATGAATTTTGGTTAGGAACAGATTATGGATTGGTAAAATATAAAATAGATTTAAAACATTTTGAGAATTTCATCCATGAATATGATAATAAATCAACGATAGCGAATAATGTTGTAAGGACTGTTTTTTTTGATTCTAAAGGGACAGTATGGATTGGAACCAATAATGGAGTTGATTTTTTTATTCTGAGTTCAGCTGGTTTTTTACATAATCGATTTTTTAAATCTTCTATTGGAATTGGAGATATGGGCTCAGTCAAGAAGTTCTGCAAGGATAGTTTGAATTATTGGTTGGCTTCGGATGAAGGTTTGATAAAATATAATTTAAGTGATGATCAAGTAAGGCGTTTTATGCCTCCAGATTTATTGCATAACAAAATTAATGATGTAGTTGTTGATAAAAATGGCTTGGTATGGATTGTCTCAGATGGAGGATTAAATGTTTATAATCAACGAACAGAACAAATGTATAGCTATTATTCCGATTTGGAGAAGTCAAATTGGTTACACACAAATTACCTCTATTGTATTGACCTTGATGAGAGTGGTAATGTTTGGATTGGAACTTATGAAGAGGGATTATATAAAGTAATCACAAATGACCAAAATCAAATTGAGTTTGTTAATTATAGACACAATCCTGATCAATTAGGTTCTCTCTCGTCTAATGTTATTCTTGATTTATCATTTAATAATCAGGGTGATCTATGGGTTTCTACAGATAAAGGAATTGATTTATTTGATCCCATATTTTGTACTGTTTATGATTTCCATAATGAGGGTTGGGAGGGGGAATTCCCCTCAGAATACACTTGGCAGATACATGCGCAAGGCGATTCAATTTTGTGGACAGTAAGTGTCTGTGGAATATATAATTGGAATATTAAAAAGAAAGAGGTGAATCATCTCACTGACTTACCACGAGAGATTAATGGATTTATTGTGGATGGTGAGAAAATATGGTTTACTACCTGGAATGAATTATTCTGTTATTATTCAAATAGTGGTAGAATAATTAAGATACCTGTAAGTGAAACTCATATGAGTAATTATTCACAAGGAAGTTGTGGGCGGAGTGATGAGAGGATTTATTTTGGTGGAACTAATGGATTTGTTTCATTCGAAAGCGACAAAGTCAAAATTGACATGACTGTTCCTGATGTCTTGTTAACTGGTATGACTGTGCTAGGAAAAAAAATTGAAATAGGGGAATTCTATAGAGAAAGAATAATTTTATCAAAAGATCTTAATGAGGTTGGCTTTGTGGAGTTATTATATAATGAGAACACATTTAAGATCGATTTTTCTGCCCTATCAATCAAAATGGCAAAAAATGGAACGTATTTGTACCAGCTTGAAGGTTATGAAGATATTTGGAATTTGGCTAAAGGAGGTGTGAATTCGGCTACTTATAGTAGATTATCACCAGGTACCTATACTTTTAAAATTAAGGTTGAAAATATTTTTGGATTTTCTAATAATGTAGAAAAATCCTTAATAATTAAAGTGCTTCTACCCTGGTGGAAGACCGATTGGGCAAGGGCAGGATATATACTTGTTATTCTTCTTATTACTGGAGGTTTTATTTTGATTCTTAGAGAAAGAGTGAAATATAAGCACAATATTTGCGTCGAAGAGTTGAAAAGAGAAAGGATAGAAGAGGTTGAACAACTTAAATCAACATTCTTTACAAATATATCGCATGAATTGAGAACGCCATTAACTTTAATTAGTGGTCCTATTGATTATATAATTGCTTCAGAGAAGGATAGTCTTAAACTACAAAATCTACAAATCGTAAAGCGAAATGTGAATAGACTTAATCGTTTAGTTACACAACTTCTTGACACGAAAAGAATTGAATCAGGGAATGAAAAATTAAAGTTGAAATATTTTGACATTATTAATTTGTGTTATGATGTGCTTGCACTCTTTAATGGTAATGCTGCTTCAAGATGTATTGATTATTGTATGCAAAGTCAATTTGAAATATTGATGCTATGGTTTGATATCGAAAAAGTAGAGAAGGTGTTGTTTAATTTATTAGCTAATGCGTTTAAATTTACACCTGATAATGGAAAAATTAGTTTACGTATTTTTAAACATAGCTCAACTCCATATTTAAGTAAGTCCAATGTAGAATATCTGGCTATATCTGTTATTGATACTGGCTTAGGTATAGATTCTAATTTTCATAAAGCTATCTTTGAGCGATATAATAATGTAAAAAATGTAAATTTTATAAATCAACCAAGTTATGGAATTGGACTATCTTTAGTAAAGGACTATATTGAACTACATAATGGATTTATAACTTTAGATAGTAAAAAGGGAAAAGGTAGTGATTTTACCATCTTTCTACCGATGGATGTAAATAGAATTGCAATTAATTCTGATTTCGATTCAGTAAAGCAAACCCAAATAGAGGAGTATAATTCTTCTGAAGATTCAAAATCTATCAATAATCCAGCTATTTTAAGTGTTAAAAGAAAAAACAAAATATTGTATATTGAGGATGATTCAGATCTTCATGATTTTCTGAAATTGAATGTTAAAGATGAATTTGATATTGAAGTGGCATTAAATGGATTGGAAGGTCTTAAAAAGCTTAAAAAGTATGATCCCGATTTGATCATTGCAGATGTGATGATGGCACATATGGATGGATTTGAACTTTGTCGGATGATAAAGTCAGATATTCGAACAAGTCATATTCCAGTTTTACTGCTTACAGGTCGAGGAGGGGATGAAAATCGAAAAATGGGATTTGATTCTGGCGCTGATGAATTTTTAGAAAAACCTTTTTCAATTGACGTCTTGAAATCATGCGCGAAAAACCTTATTAAACAAAGAAATTGTTTCAAACATTTTGTGTCTAATCAAATTTCAGTAGATATAGATGTTAATACTAAGCGTGACCAGGAAAGATCAATTTTAAGAGATGTGAAAAAAATTGTGGAAGAGCGGATGGAGGATCATGAGCTTAATGTAACGAAACTAGGTGAAATCTTGGGACTTAATTCAACTTACCTTTATCGTAAAATTAAAATGGAATGTGGTCAAACTGCGTCTGAGTATATACGGAAATTACGTTTAAATAAAGCGGCTTGTTTGCTTCAAGATAAATCTTTAGGTGTTTCTGAAGTTATGTACAAAGTTGGGTTCTCACATCGATCATATTTTAGTAAATGTTTTAAAAAACAGTATGGGGTATTACCTAAAGATTTTAATAGACAAAAGGATCTTTGACGCTATACTTCAATACGTGTAAGTGATAATCTTAGGGGCAGGCTTTACCGAAGTTTGACTCTTTTTTCAAATGTAGTTAAAAACTAATTGATTATTTCTCCTTTGCTTTGAATTGGCACCCTCTATTTTATAATAGTTTATCTTATCGTTAATAATGTGCATTTTATTATAGCTACATCTTAAGTGAGGAGGAATTAACTCTTGGTGTATTTTTTAATTTTCCGTTCACTCCTTCTTAAGTTTAAGTGTGGCCGGGTGATGCTCCGTTTTGAGTGGCTAAAATCGTAATAATGGGTTTTTCCCTAAATACTCTCTGGCTCTAACTCTATAATCTGCTGTACCTAATATCACCCATAGGTTTCACCTATCTTCGAACCAAGGTTAACGTAGCAGATGGAGCTGTTATTCTAAGAGTAAATTACTAATTCTAATTTATTATGCTCTTATTAAACTACAGTATACAAACTAACGATTTTCGAACAACCCAGAATTCTCGGAGCTAAATTCCCTAGTCTTACCAAAGCTTAGCGTTAATCCATAAGCAGTAAAAAAAGCCAAAATGCATGGCGCATAAAAATTACCCTTTAATTACAAATCACATATATGCGAATCCTTATTTTTCTTAGTGTGCTATTGGTCCAATCATATTAATTACAAATCAAATAGCACGAATAAGTCCACAATTAACACAAATCCGACTGTCTGATTTGTGTTGTGATTTAGTCAAATTTATGAATTTACTTGACTTGACGATTTATTAGGTTTAAATAATCTTATCGCATTACTCTTCATGAGATATGTATTCGAATTAATTACCTATAAGATATTGTGAATAGTAATTTCATGTTGGAGTTGCTAAATGTGTAATATATAATTAATACAGTGAATCTATGAAAAAAACTTTATTCTTATTGACCTTTGTTTGGTCAGTCTTTACCCTTAATGCTCAAAATAAGACAATAACAGGGCGAGTTACTGACACGTTTAATGAACCTATCCCTGGTGTGAGTATAATTATTAAAGGGACTACTCATGGTATAGCTACAGGAGTTGATGGTGATTATTCTATAGATGCTACCAGTAGAGACACGTTACAGTTTAGTTTTATTGGGATGACAACAAGGTTAATTCCAGTAGCTAATAAAAATGTGTTAAATGTCGAAATGGAGGCTGATGTTAACGAAATTGAAGAAGCCGTTGTTGTAGCCTTTGGTAAGCAGAAAAAGAGTAGTGTAATGGCATCTATTGAGACTATCAAGCCTTCTGAGTTAAAGGTGTCTTCTAGTAACCTGACAACTGCGCTTGCTGGTAGAATGTCGGGATTAATTTCTTATCAACGTTCTGGAGAACCAGGAGCAGACGATGCAAGTTTCTTTATACGTGGAGTAACTTCATTCAGTTATGCTTCCGGGCCATTGATTTTAATTGATGGAGTTGAGAGTAATCAGCGAGAGTTAGGTATGATGCAACCAGATGATATTGAAAGTTTTTCAATAATGAAGGATGCTGCAGCAACAGCATTATATGGAGCTCGTGGTGGAAATGGTGTTATTATGGTAACAACAAAAAGTGGTAAAGAAGGTAAACTGAAATTTAATCTAAGACACGAGGAATCTTGGAGCATGCCAACAGATATGATTGAATTGGCTGATCCAATTACCTATATGAAGTTGAATAATGAAGCAGCATTAGCTCGTGATCCTTTTGCTAATCGAGTTTATGGTCTAGAAAAGATCGAAAACACAGAAAAAGGAATGAATCCGTATGTTTACCCAGCTACTGACTGGTATAATCTGTTATTTAACGATAAGGTAAGAAATTCTCGTACTAATTTGAGTGTAAGTGGAGGCTCAAAAAAAGTGAAATATTATTTGGCTGCTACTTTTAATGAAGACAATGGTAATCTGAAGGTTGATAGTCGAAATAACTTTAATAATAATATTAAAGTGAAAAACTATATTCTTCGTTCTAATGTTGATCTCTCACTAACAAAAACAACAAAGGCTGTAATCAGATTTACGGGGCAATTTAGGGATTATAATGGACCGTTACAGGGAGGTAATGAAATGTATAACATGGTGATGCGCGCAGATCCTGTTGCTTTTCCTGCTTATTTTAATCCGGAACATATCGAATCGGAAAGAGACCATATTCTTTTTGGTAACGACCGAAATGCGAATTATCTTAATCCTTATGCGGAAATGGTTAAAGGATATAAGGAATACACTGAAACAAAGATGAAAACGCAAATAGAGTTAAAACAAGACTTAGGTTTTTTGACTCAAGGATTAAAAGCAAGGTTTTTATTTGCTACGGATAGGTATTCATTTTTTGATGCACGTAGGCAGTATTCACCTTACTATTACAATGTTCAGCTGGGTTCGTATGATAAGGGAGCCGATACGTTTTCATTAACAGCAAAAAATCCTGAAACAGGTACAGAGTGGTTGGATTACCAACCTTCCGCTAGAAATGTCAATTCGAGTAATTATTATGAGTTTGTGGTGAATTATACAAGGCAATTTGCAGGTAGGCATGATGTATCTGGTATGCTTGTTTCAACACGAAGAAGTTTTATCGAACCTGGTACAAATTTAGTTCTCTCATTACCACATAAAAATATTGGATATGCCGGACGATTTACCTACGGTTTGGATGACAAATACTTCGTTGAAATGAATTTTGGACTAAATGGCAGCGAAAGATTTTCGAAAAAGAACCGCTGGGGATTATTCCCTTCAATTGGAGCAGGATATTTGATTTCGAATGAAGATTTTTGGGGTGGAACTTTAAAGAAGGTTTTTAGTTCTATGAAACTGAAAGCTACTTACGGACTATCTGGAACTGATGCAATTGGTAGCAAATCTGATCGATTCTTTTATTTGTCAAACGTTAACCTTGTCGATAGTAGTCGTGGATATTCATGGGGAGAATTTGGTAACGTATCGAGCACGGGGGTAACAATGATTAGATATCCTAACGATAAAATTACGTGGGAAACTTCAAGAAAGATGAATTTAGGTATTGAAGCAGACATCTTCGAAGATTTTCATTTAATGGCAGATTATTATACCGAACACCGAACTGATATATTGATGCGAAGAGCGACTATACCAGTAACTATGGGGCTGGTACAGACGCCAACAACTAATGTTGGTGAAGCAAAAGGTTATGGTGTTGATCTTTCTCTTGATTACAATCATAGTTGGGCAAATGGAGCGTGGATGAGTTTGAGAGGTAACTTTACTTATGCTGTAAGTAATTTTGAATATTATGAGGATGTAGATCGTTCTAAAACCCCATGGTTAGATAAAACCGGTCATTCTACAAGTCAAACTTGGGGATATGTGGCAGAGCGACTATTTATTGATGAATCAGATGTTAATAATAGTCCAATTCAAACATTTAGTGAATATGGACCAGGTGATATTAAATATCGCGATATTAATAATGATGGTAAAATTAATTTCGATGATCAGGCAGCAATAGGTCATCCAACTCGTCCTGAGATCATTTATGGATTTGGATTTAGTTGTGGGTATAAGGGTTTTGATTTATCATGTTTTTTCCAAGGATTAGCTAATGAGAGCTTTTTCATAGATACCTACACCATGCAACCATTTGTTCAAAATGCGGGTGGTAAAAATGCTTTGCTAGAGGTTATCGCGAATGATCATTGGTCTGAAAGCAATCCTGATTCTCACGCTTTTTGGCCTAAGTTGACGGATCGTTCTCTTTATAATAATCAGGTAACCAGTACTTGGTGGATGCGTAACGGTGCTTTCTTACGAATGAAATCTCTTGAGATAGGTTACACACTGCCAGAGAAAATCACAAAACGAATTGGACTTAAAACTACTCGTTTTTATGCAACAGGAACTAATTTGTTAACATTTAGCAAATTTAAGATGTGGGATCCCGAAATGGCAGGGAATGGTTTTAAATATCCAATACAAAAAGTTTATAATTTAGGTATACAAATAGGACTTTAAATATGAAAAAGTATATAATAATTTTATTCGTCGCGTTGGCGTCTTTTGGCTGTGAAGATTATTTGGATGTTGTGCCAGATAATGTAGCAACGCTTGACCATGCTTTTAAAGATAGAACCACAACATTAAGGTATTTAGCAACATGTTATAGTTATTTGCCCGCTTATGACGATATTTTAAGCAATCCTGCGCAAATTGGCAGCGATGAGTTTTGGGTTGATCAAAATCCATTTTACGGAGGCGAGTACAATTGGCGTGGTATAAATATGCGTAAAGGTTTACAAAGTCCTGACAATACCTTTTTTGATCAATGGAATTTATATAAGGCAATTCGAGTATGTAATACCTTTTTAGAAAGAGTACCAGGTATTAAAGCTGATTTGGGGGAAATTGAAAAAAAACAATGGATAGCTGAAGTAAAGTTTTTAAAAGTATTTTATCATTTTCATTTAATGAAGCTATATGGCCCTATTCCTGTGGTGAAGGAAAATTTCGCTGTTGACATTGATATCCAAGAAACCTATGTGGGTAGGGATCCATTTGATGATGGAGTAGACTATTTGGTTGGAATTCTTGATGAAGCAATAGAAGTTTTACCATTAGAGGTTCAAAATATTGCAAGTGATGCTGGGCATATAACTAAGCCGATTGCAGCAACTTTAAAAGCGGAAATGTTGATTACTGCTGCAAGCCCTTTATATAATGGGAATTCCGAAATGGTTATGTTAGTGAATGATGAAGGCACACAACTGATTAGTAGCGAATTTGACGCTTCTAAATGGACCAGAGCAGCTGAGGCAAGTAAAGAGGCATTGGACTATGCATTGGGTGCTGGTCATGATTTTTACGAAATGGTTGAATATCCAAACATTTCAGACACAACTAAAACTATTCTAAATAGGAAACAATGTGTTATGGAGCGTTGGAATAATGAGATTATCTTTTCAACGAATAGATATTCCACTTGGAATGTTACAAAACTAACGCCGTATTTTTCACAGGACATGCATACATGGGCCCCTTTTGAGACTTTTGTTGCTCCAACTTTGGCTACAACAGAGTTTTTTTATAGCAATAATGGTGTTCCTATTGACGAGGACATTTCATATCCATATGAAGATCGCTATGAAGTGATACAAGTTCCTGAAAGTGAGAAGTATTATGCAAAGCCAACTTATAGCACAATGCAAATTAATTTGCAGCGGGAACCACGTTATTATTCAAATCTTGCATTTGATGGCGCTAGATGGTTTGGAAATGGTCGCTACAAGGAGATTGGCAGAGGAGCTACTTCTGATGAAGAAAGTTATGTGTTTAATATGAAAGCGAAGGAAGAGCAAGGAAAAAATGCATCTGTTCGTTTTTCACCAACAGGTTTGTATTGCCGAAAGCTTATTCATGTAAAATCCGTTTATAAAAGTGCTGAAAGTAATGTAACCCACGGTGGTACTTATGCACTATATAGATTGGCAGAGTTGTATTTATTACACGCAGAGGCCTTAAATGAAAGCCTGGATGCACCTAATCAAGAAGTTTATGCAGCTATTGACGCCGTAAGAGCGGCCGCTGGCTTAAAAGGCGTTGTGGAAAGTTGGTCTAATTACAGTAAATATCCTGATAAAGTAACAACGAAAGAAGGAATGCGAGAAATAATACACCAGGAACGAACTGCCGAATTAGCATTTGAAGGTAAAAGGTATTTTGACCTTAGAAGATGGAAGCTTGCTGGTGAGCCAATGAACGAGGCAATTAAGGGATTTAATGTTGATGGTGAAACGACTCAAACATTTAATCAGCTAATTGTTTTGGAGGAGCAGCAGTTCTTTAATCGGGATTACTTCTTGCCAATTTCCACTTATAATTTGAGAATAAATAAAAAATTAGTACAAAACCCATTATGGTAAACTATTGTTAATATGAAAAAATTATTATACTATATGATATTCTGCATGGTGTTTATTTTAGCGTCATGCGATGAAGATAACGAACGTGGGCAATTTTCTGTTGACAGTAAAGCTCCAGGACAGGTGTCAGACATACAGGTTGTGAATGAAAAGGGAGCAAGTCGCCTTAGTTTTAAGCCACCTTTAGATGAGGATTTGCTTTATGTAGAAGCAAAATATATCAATTCACTAGGAAAAGAAATGACGGTAAGATCGTCGGCCTTTACAAACACGATGGAATTAGTAGGTTTTTTAAAGTCTTCTGTTGTGCCAGTAAAACTTATTGCTGTTGATAAAAGTATGAATCAGTCTGAGTCGATCGAAGTAATGATTGAACCGTTGGATAATGCGATGTTCGACATGCTTGCTACTATTGACTATTGGGCAATTTTTGGTGGGGTGAAGTTAAATTGGGTAAATGAAGCCGAGCAGGAATTGGTAGTTGAATTTTTAGAGCAAAACTCGGAGACTGGTTTGTATGATACTTACCAGAATTTTTATACCCAATCACCTGCTTTAGCGGTAAGTGTAAGAGGATTGGATGCGGAAGAAAGTAATTTTGGAGTTGTATTACGTGATGAATTTGGTCAACGTACAGATACGGTTAAATTTACAGAAACACCTTATTTCGAAGAACAGCTCGATGATACGAAATTCAGAGAGTTACCGCACAATACTGACTTTAATGCAGCATCTTTTACTACGGGATTTGCTAGTCTTTGGAATAATAGTGTAAGTGACAGTTATAGTATAATGGGTGCCGATATTGGGAAGACCTATTTCACAATGGATTTTGGAGAAAAATACAAGTTGAGCCGTTTTAAAATGTGGACACGTAGTGATTTTACGTACGCTCATAGCCAACCGAAACACATTGTTTTATACGGAACCGATGATGAAACTGTGGCTAATGACCCATTAAGTGAAGACGGATGGGATGTTATTGGTGAATGGGAAGATGAAAAACCATCTGGAAAACCTGCCGGTGCAGCGCTTACCGATGAGGATTTGGCTTATTTCAATTCAGGTATGGATTTCGAGGTGGATATTGATGCCGATTCTTATAGGTATATTCGATTTGTAACATTGGAAACATGGGGTGGAACCGATCGTATGTGGTTAGCTGAGTTAAGGTTTTGGGGACAATTAAATTCAATGAGCGATGAATAAATTAAAACAGATATTTAGTATTGTTGGTGTGTTGTTAATAGCACTAACAGCATGTGAAGACATGAATGATATGCATGAAAAATGGATGCAGGAAGGTGAAAGGAATTATGTAGGAAAAATTGATTCTGTGTTCACAGTAAGTGGTGACGAAAGAATCAACTTTAATTGCTACTTGAGCGACCAACGTGTTGAATTCGTAACACTTAAATGGTCTGAACTTGGAATTGCCAAAGAGGTGAGAGTTCCTGTACCGAGGCACGAATCTGATGAAGTGTTTAGTTTCATAGTTGGCGAGAATGAAACGATAAATGAAGGAGATTATACTTTTACAATGATTTCTGATGATGATAATGGAACAAATTCTATCGATCTCAATACTATTGGTAAGGTGTATGGCGAACAGTACAGATCTGGTTTAAACAATCGTTTGGTTACTGGTTTTGAGTTAACTGATAATGGTATTTATTTAGAATTTAGTAATGCGTTAAATTCTGCAGATAAAGGCATCGAATTGTATTACAATAGTGGTACAGAGGATATTGTAAGAAGCTATACGGCAGAGGAATTGAAGGTGAGAATATTTTTAGAAACTCCGGATTTTACAACGCCAATTACCTATGCAACACTTTATCAACCTAAAAATTGCATGGATATTTTCAAAGCTGATTTTATGACACCAAGAATTCAAAAAGATGTAAATATTGCTTTGGGAAAACCTGCAACTTCGTCACCTACTTTGAATGATGCTCTTACAGCTGATAAGGCAGTAGATGGTATAATTGGCGATAATGGCTCTCGTTGGATTAATGCACGAGTGGCAGGAATTCATTGGCTTGAAGTAGATTTTGAAAGTAGCTTTGATATCAAAAAAGTTATAATCCATGATGGCACACCTGTAGGTGACTTTTTGTTACAGGTTGAAGTTGATGGAGTGTGGCAAGACTTGCAATCGGTAACAGGAAATACTGCTAATGTGTTTACTGGTGTTTATGAAGGTGTTAACGCAAATAAAATACGTTATGCCTTTGAAACATATGATTCAGACCCAAGTTTTATTATTCGTATGTTCGAATTAGAAGTATATACTACTATAACAATTCAATAAATAACAATATAAAGGTCTTCAATATTATATTGAAGACCTTTTGTTTTTTGCTAAAATTGATGATTGATCTGAAATTGATTAAAGGAATAAATAAAATGGGAAAAAGTAAAATTATTTTCGGATTGTTCATGATGCTTTTTTCTGCAGGTTGCCAAAGTGTTGAAAAAAAAGATTTAAAGGATATCCAAACAGAAGAAAAAGAGGAAAAAGAACCTTGTGTTCAGGGTAAGATGGAAGTCGGACCTATGTTTACTATGTATAAACTTGGTTACGCTTATGACCATAGTATCATTTACAGTGATGAAGATGAAAAATGGCATTTATATGGTATTGAGGGAGGGAATAAGTCATTTATTCACCTAACAGCTACATCATTAACTCAAGAAGGATGGGAGAAACACAAGTCGTTCAAGTACAAGGATATGGAAATTTGGGCACCTCATATCATAAAACATGAAGATATATACTATATGTATTATACTAGTATTGGTGTACCTCGTGCAATACGTTTGGCTACAAGTAAGGATTTATGGAATTGGGAACATCCTAGTGATGATCCTGTTTTTGCATGGAAGAATGAGTATACTAACAACATGAAAAACAAAGACCCAATGGTTTTTTGGGATGAGGTAAATAATCAATGGGTAATGTATGTGAGTATGTTAAAGGATGCTAAACATTGGGTGGTTGGATATGCAACAAGTAAGGATTTATTAAAATGGACAGAACCTAGTATTTGTTTTGACGAGCATACGACATCGCCTGGAATTGAATCACCATTTGTAGTAAAAAGAGGAGAGTATTACTATTTATTTTTATCTGCAAGACCGTGGCCACATGGAGCAGAGGAAGTATTTAAGAGTAAAGATCCTTACAATTGGAAAGTGACTGATTTAGTAAAGTCAATAAATCCTTGGCATGCCGCGGAAGTTATTCAAGATCATGATGGGCAGTGGTATTTGTCTCGAAGTTCAGGTAACCAAAATGATTTTAGAATGGCACCTCTTTATTGGAATGATTGTCAATAATTCAATATGTAAAACAGAAAAGAAAAATAATGAAGTTAACAATTATATTTTATACTTTATTGGTATCTATAGTTATGACATCAAGTTGTCAATCTAAATATACCAATAAAGAATGGAAAGATGTAGAAGTTCCCAATTGGCAAAATCCCGCAGTTGCTCAGGAGAATAGAGAAAATGCAAAGGCTTATTATATTCCCTTCGCTACAGCGAAAGAGATCAATAGAGTTGATAAATGGGCATCGTCAAGGGTTAGATCGTTAAACGGAACATGGAAATTTAAATGTGTCTCAAAGCCAGCTGATCGTCCTTATTATTTTTTTAACGAAGACTATGATGTTAGTGATTGGGATGATGTTCAGGTGCCTATGAACTGGGAAATGAATGGATATGAATATCCTATTTATACGAATGTTAAATATCCACATGAAAAAACGGTACCAACAATCCAAGAGCATTATAATCCAGTAGGAAGTTATAAGCGAATTTTTTCGCTACCAATTGATTGGAAAGAGAAAGAAGTGTATTTGCATTTCGGAGCCTCTGGTTCAGCAACCAATGTTTGGGTGAATGGTGAAAAAGCAGGCTATTTTGAAGATAGTAAAACGCCTTCTGAATTTAACATTACTAAACATCTTAAAGCAGGTGAAAATACTTTAGCTGTTGAAGTATTTAAATGGAGTGATGCGAGTTATTTAGAAGATCAGGATTTTTGGAGACTAGCTGGTATTACGCGTGATGTAATGTTAGTTGCACGACCAAAAACACATTTGCGCGACTTTACGGTTTTTTCTGGATTAGAGAATGATTATAAGGATGGAAAATTTAATTTTTCAGGAAGAATCAATAAGGAAGGTAAAACCGAAGATGTATCCGTGAAATTAACTTTAAAGTACAATAGTAAAGTTGTCTTTAGTGAGACCTGTAAGAATAATAACGGTTTATTTATAGCATCTTCGACATTAAAAGATATAAAAATTTGGTCAGCAGAGACACCGGAGTTATATGACTTGGTGATTGAGGTAAAGGATAAAGAAGGGCATGTTATTGAGGCAATGCGCCAAGATGTTGGTTTTCGTTCAATTGAGATTAAAGATAAAGCTGTTTTGATTAATGGTAAGTATGTATTGTTTAAGGGTGTTAATTTACATGAACATCATGAATATGATGGTCATGTTATTGACGAAGCGACGATGTTAAAGGATATTCAGCTAATGAAATCTAATAACATTAATGCTGTGCGTACATCTCATTACCCACAACAAGAAGGTTGGTATGAGTTATGTAATAAATATGGTATATACTTAGTCGATGAAGCTAATATCGAAGCTCACGGTACGGATGGGCCCGGATCATTAGCACAAGACAAGAGGTATGAACAATCTCATTTATATCGTACTAAGAATATGTACGAAAGGGATAAGAATCATCCGTCCATTATTTTTTGGTCTTTGGGTAATGAGTCTGGAACAGGAGGTAACTTAACAACTACTTACAACTACTTAAAGTCTGTGGAGCCTATGCGTCCCGTTCAATATGAACGCAATATCTGGCCTAAAGTGGAAAGTACAGATATCTATTGTCCCATGTACAGAAGTATTAAGGCAATGAAATGGGATATCACTGAAGGAAACGTTAATATACCATATATACAGTGTGAATATGCACATGCAATGGGTAATTCAGTAGGTAATCTCCAAGATTATTGGGACTTAATAGAATCAGAAAGACAATTACAAGGAGGCTTTATTTGGGATTGGGTTGACCAAGGAATTGCTAAGGAAACATTAAATGGTGAAAAGTACTGGGCATATGGTGGTGACTTTGGACCAAAGGATGTGCCGAGCGACGGTAAGTTCTGCTGTAATGGTATAGTGATGCCCGATCGTACTGAAAAGCCTACAACAAAAGAGGTGAAAAAGGTATACCAGTATATAAAATTTAAAAATATAGGTCAAAATAAATTTGAAATAACCAATAAATATTCTTTTAGAGATCTTCATAATGTAACATTATCGTATGAATTATTGGTTGATGGAAAAGTAATTGAAACTAAAGATTTGTGTGTTTTAAATTTGAAGCCAAATGAAACTAAAACTGTTGATATAACCAAACTCACATTTGCGAAGCACGTTGAGTGTTTCATTAATTTTTATGCTAAGTTAATAGAATCAGAACCATTATTACCAGCGGGACATATATTAGCTAGGGAACAATTCTTGATTCAAAAGGCTACGAAAAAAGTCGAATGGATGAGTATTTCGCAAGCAGAAATGAAATCATCAGAGCAGGAATTAAAAGTGATTACTAATAAAATGATTTACACTTTTGATAAAGAAAAGGGTGAAATTGTGAGCGCAAAATGTGATGGTGAAGAATTATTAAAACAAGGATTTGTTCCAAACTTTTGGAGGGCAATGACTGACAATGATTTAGGGAATAATCTAAAAGATCGTAGTGGTATTTGGAAGAATGCAGGTAAGGATCGGAAGTTAGTAGAATTTATGCCGAAGCAAGAAGGCAATTCAGTGTTTGTAAAAACACTTTATGAATTGCATGCTAAAGATAGTAAAATTGGTGTTGTTACGATTAGTTACAGGTTTAGTGGAGATGGTTCTATTAAAGTGTGTGCGGAGTTGGAGATAGCTAAAAATGATTTACCTGAAATACCTCGTTTTGGAGTGAACTTTAAAATTGTAAAAAGTTTTGATAAAGTAGCATGGTATGGAAGAGGGCCACACGAATCCTATTCTGATAGAAAAACATCGGCTTTTCTTGGTATATATGCAGGAAGTGTAAGAGATCAGTATTTTGCATATATACGGCCACAGGAGAATGGAAATAAAACTGATGTTCGTTGGATGGAATTATCTGATGAAAGTAGTAATTCATTTAAAATTTCATCTATAATTAATCCTTTAGAGATGTCTGTAAGTCATCATTATTTAAATGACTTATCTTGGGATAATGAATTTTTAAAAGAAACTGACGAAAGGTTAAAACAACCACATGCTTATGATGTAAAAGAAAGAGATTTTACCAGTATAAATGTAGATCTCGGACAAATGGGTGTTGGTGGAGATGATAGTTGGGGAGCCAAAACGCATGATCAATATCGATTAATGAAGAAAAAATATAAATATAGTTTTATTCTCAAATTTTAAATAAAACATAGAAGTAATAACAAAAGGGCATTCGTGCCCTTTTGTTATTTAAAAATATGACATGAAGATATTAGTAATTTATTGCGCAATGCTATTACAGATTAGTTGTAGTTTTGGACAGGTAAGAAAGAGCTTATCAATAGATTTTAGTAATACGAATATCAATAAAGATAAAAAGAGTATAATAATAAAATCCAATCAAAGGGATTGGACAGATTATCTTTTTGTTGATGTGGCCATTTGTAACAAAGAAAACAAAAAAATAGCTATACAGGGACGGCTTAATAATTTATATTGGCATGATGCTGCAATGGTCGTGAATGGAAATGACATTGACACATTAAGGATTTATTTGAAAAATTATAAAACTGAACCAGGCACCAATGAATTTCCCGTGAAAGGCATGTGGGGGCTACCGAACGGTTACGTGCAACATTGGGAGCCTTTAGATATAAAACATGTTGATAGAATTACATTAAAAACTTTAGGAAGTGAGGAGCATAAATATCAAATCCTATCGGTAAGTGTACAGGGCTCTTTAAAAGAAAATACTCTGAGGTTAATGGGAAAAGATTTTTTTCCATTTGTTGATCGATTCGGTCAGTATAAACATCTTGAATGGAATGATAAGATAAAAGGGCAAAGTGATTTTGCATTAGCACAAGTAAAAGAAGAAAAATTCAATTCAAAATTGAGACAACAAGATACTTCAGAAATTGATCAGTATGGAGGGTTTTTATGCGAAAATAAATTCAATGCAACTGGTCATTTTTACCCTTTAAAGTATCAAAATAAATGGTGGTTAGTTACTCCTGATGGTAATTTGTTTTGGTCCGTTGGAGTAAATTGCATCAACTATTCAAATAACACAACAAATGTAAGAGGTCGTAACAACTATTTTTCTGATTTGGATAATAACTTTTTGGAAAGTAATGGCAATTACAATTTCACGAAGAGTAATCTTAAATATAAATATGGGGCTGAATTTATTACTGATGCCGACCGAAAATTGCAAGAACGGTTGAAAGTATGGGGTGTTAATACTTTTGGTAATTGGTCTGATATCGATTTAGCTCGATCTTTGAAGAAGCCATATGTTGTAGCTATTCATTATTCTTTCGAGGATCGTTTAGCTAACGGTCAATTACCAAATGTTTTCAATCCTGATTTTGAAAAAATAGTACAGAAGGCAATAAAATATTATGAACGTTGTTTTGAGGATCCATATTGTATCGGTTTTTTTATTGATAATGAGTTGCACGGATGGAATCAATTAGAAAATAATGAAAATAGGGCAGCGTTAAAGAAATATGCAGAAAAGTATTTCAAGACTTGTCATAGTACATTAAGATTATTAGCACCAAATAAGTTATATCTGGGGAGTAGGTTAGATTTTCACGATTATCCAGATGCCCCAGAGTACCAGAATCTGATTGTTGAAATAGCTTCAAAATATTGTGATGTTTTAAGCTTTAATCGGTATAACTATACTGTATCTGATTTTAGGTTGCCTAATACCATTGATAAACCTGTTTTGATAGGCGAATTTCATTTTGGTACTCAAGATAGAGGAATTTTCGGAGGGGGGCTGAAAACGGTAAAAAATCAACAACAGAGAAGTCGTATGTATGAATTTTATATGTCAACAGCTTTGAATAATAAATTTGTAATAGGAGCACACTGGTTTCAGTGGCAAGATCAATCATTAACAGGTAGAGTAGATGGTGAAAATTTCCAGGTAGGAATAATTGATGTTACTGATACACCGTACCAAGAAATGATACAATCAATAAATAAAGTCACTTATCAATTGATTAAAGAATTAAGATTAGAAAAATAAAATGAAAAATAAAATTAATCTAATTAATGTTTTATTATGTTTATTATGTGTTTCGGCATGTAATAATGAAAAAAGCACAACTATTGGAGCGGATAATGTTCTATGGTATGAGCAACCGGCTAAAGAATGGATGAGTGAAGCCTTACCAATAGGAAACGGTTTTGTTGGAGCAATGCTTTTTGGTGGGACTGATGTTGATACTATTCAATTCAGTCATGAAGGATTATGGTCAGGTGGGCCAGGAGTAGACCGTCCTTATCATTATGGTATTAAAAAAGGTGCTTATTCAAATTTAAGTAAAGTGCGTAGCCTAGTTAATAAAGGGGAGCTAAAAAAAGCTCATAAATTAGCTGAGGGAACTATGACTGGAAAGATTCATGAAGGTATTAATACTGATTGTGCTTTTTTTGATTATGGAGCACAACAAACTATGGGTTCGTGGATTGTAAAACCAAATCATAAAAGTAAAATAAAGGATTACGTAAGGGAATTGGATATTGATAATTCATTAGCAAAAGTTTCTTATAAAGTGGATGGTAAAAGTTACAACCGCAGTTACTTTGCTAGTTATCCTCATAAAGCATTAGTTTATCGTTATCAGAGTGAAATTGAATCAGATTATACAGTTAGCTTTAATACGCCTCATGAGATTGATGGGTATGAGTATAATCAGAATGTATTAAAAGTACGTGGACATTTAAAAGATAACGGGCGAAAATTTGTTACGATATTAAAGATAGAAGGGGCAAAAAATGTTAATCTTAAGAGTAAGGAATTAACAATAGTAGGAGCAAAGGATTTAATTCTTTATCATTTAACGGGGTGTGATTACACTAATAAATATCCAAATTATAAAAATGCCCAATTTGAGGATGAATTAGTATTGAATTTATCTGACATTAATAAACTTGGATATGATAAGATTTATAATGTACATATAGAGGATTATAAAAACCTTTATGATCGAGTTGAGATGAATATTGGAGGTGTAAACCGTAGTGATTTACCAACTGACAAAAGATTAGAAGCATATAAAGATAACCCCAATGATGTAGGATTAATTAATCTCTATTTTCAATACGCAAGATATTTAATGATATCAGGTTCACGCCCTGGGACAATGCCTTTACATTTGCAAGGAAAATGGAATAATTTAGTAAATCCTCAATGGGCATGTGACTATCATTTCAATATAAATCTACAAATGTGCTATTGGCCAGCGGAGATAACAAATTTATCTGAGTGTCATGAGCCTTTGATGGATTATTTGCAATCAATTGAAGAACCAGGGAAGATAGCCGCTAAAGAGTTTTTTGGGACTCGTGGTTGGATTGTGAATACCATGAATAATGCTTATGGATTTACATCCCCTGGTTGGGGTTTCCCTTGGGGATATTATCCTGCTGGAGCAGCTTGGTCATGCCGACATTTGTGGGAACATTATCAATTTAATAATGATGAACTTTTTCTTAAGACAAAAGCATATCCTTTAATGAAAAGTGCGTCTTTGTTTTGGCTAGATTATCTTACAAAGAATAAAGAAGGCAAATTGGTGAGTTGCCCGTCTTATTCACCTGAGCATGGTGGTATAAGTGCAGGTGCCAGTATGGATCACCAAATTGCTTGGGATTTATTTAATAATTTAGATAAAGCTCATGATGTATTAGGAATTAAAGATGCTTTCAGTGATAGTATCAAGTTGTACAGAGATCAGATCATTAAACCTAAAATTGGAAATTGGGGCCAATTACAAGAGTGGATTGAAGATGTAGATGATCCTAAGAGTACTCATCGTCACGTTTCACATTTATATGCACTTCATCCGGGAGAACAGCTTTTTGATGGAGAAAGTGATAAATACGTGGATGCTGCAAAAGTTAGTTTAAATGCACGTGGAGACGCAGGAACAGGATGGTCAAGAGGATGGAAAATTAATTTCTGGGCACGTTTAAAAGATGGAGATAGGGCATTAAAGTTAATTAACTCTTTATTAGAGCCAACAAAAAAGACTTCGGGAATGACTGGAGGAACTTATTCTAATCTATTGTGTGCTCATCCACCCTTTCAGTTAGATGGGAACATGGGAGGAGCGGCAGGGATAGCTGAGATGCTAGTGCAAAGTCATCAAAATTATATTGAATTATTGCCAAGTTTGCCAGTCTCGTGGAGGAACGGAAGCGTGAAAGGACTGAAATGTAGAGGAGGCATAACTGTTGATCTAACTTGGAGAAATAAAATTGTTACAAAAGCTCGATTTCATAGTTCAAATAGTTTTCAAGGCTCAGTCAGAATTAATGGAAAAATGATTGATATTAAATGTAATTCAAATCAACCTTATGTTTATGAATAATAGGTTGGCTTGCAGGGAATAATAGAAATGGACAATTTTAAATTTTAGTTAAGCTAGTATGAGAAAATGGATTTTATTAACTATTGTTTTATTAACTTTTGTAAGTGGTAAAA
Organism: Labilibaculum sp.; assembly: GCA_016743925.1. Classification (GTDB taxonomy): domain Bacteria; phylum Bacteroidota; class Bacteroidia; order Bacteroidales; family Marinifilaceae; genus Labilibaculum. The sequence goes on along the minus strand of JADGFH010000013.1, from coordinate 3,002 downwards.
CTCAAGAAAAAGATTGGGAAAATCCCGATGTAATAGGTATTAATAAAGAAAAAGCAGTTGCAACGTTCTCATCTTTTGTTATAGAGGCAAAAGCTCTGACGTTTAAAGAGAGTAGTAGAGAACAATCATTGAATGGTGTATGGAAGTTTAAATGGTCACCCGTTCCAGAGATCAATCATTACGACTTTTATAAAGAGAATTACAATGTAAATGGGTGGGATGAAATAATTGTACCAGGTAATTGGCAAACACAAGGTTACGGAATACCCATATATACCAATACAACATACCCTTTTAAAAAGGAGCATCCGAAGGTAACATTAACTCCCGATGAAAAATACACCAATTATAAACTTAGAAATCCGGTAGGGTGTTATAAGACTCAGTTTACTATCGACAAAAGTTGGCAGGAAACCTCACTTTTTATTAAGTTCGATGGTGTAAAATCAGCTTTTTATTTATGGATTAATGGTGAAAAAGTTGGATATAGTCAAGGTAGTATGACAGCTGCTATGTTTGATATTTCAAAATATGTAAAATCAGGGGGGAATTCAATTGCAGTTCAAGTCTATCGCTGGTCGGATGGGAGCTATCTTGAAGATCAGGATATGTGGCGATTCGGTGGAATATATAGAAACGTTACATTGATTTCTAAAAGTAAGGTTGCTGTCAATGATTTTCATCTAAATACTGAGTTTAACGACGATTATTCGCAAGCTAAATTATCAGTTAATATTGAATTAAAAAATGCTGGTAAAAAAGATGATAAAAATAGAAAAGTTGATGTTTCAGTATTTAATGCTAATGGAAAGTTAGTTAAAGTAAATCAAGTATCGCTTACAAGTATTGGCGCTAGTCAAGAGCTAAAATGCACGGTCAAAATTGATGTAGAAAACCCTATTTTATGGAGTGCGGAAAGTCCCTATTTATACACGCTTTTAATTAAGACAACAGATAAAAAAGGGAATGTGACAGAATCTATACCATGGAAATTTGGTTTTAAAGAACAAACTATTGAAAATGGCATTTTCAAAATTAATGGTAAAGCCATAAAATTTAAAGGGGTCAATAGACATGAGCATCATCCAAGAACCGGAAGGAATATTGATGAAGCGACAATGCGGAAGGATTTAGAATTAATGAAACAATGCAATATCAATTTAGTTCGTCTTTCTCATTATCCTAACGATCCGCTATGGTATAAATTATGTGATGAATATGGTATGTATGTTATGGATGAAGCAAACCAGGAATCACATGCTTATAATATTGGCAATACTATATTGGGCGATAACCCTAAGTGGACTAAAGCACATGTTCAACGTGCTGTATCGATGGTTGAAAGGGATAAGAATCATACCTGTGTAGTAATTTGGTCACTTGGTAACGAGGGAGGTAAAGGCAGAAACTTTGTTGCTATGCGCAATGCTGTTAAAAAAGTGAAGCCAAATGGAATTGTTCTTTGTGATAGTGATCAATCAGTAAGTGATATTAATGACTATTCTTATTCACCTCCAAATAAATGTGAGTCTTTTGTAAAGAATCACCCTGAAAAGCCACTTATATTAAGAGAATATGCTCATGCAATGGGGAATTCACTAGGGAATTTTAAAGAATATTGGGATGTAATATATGCAAATGAAAATTTCTTAGGAGGTTGCATTTGGGATTGGGTTGATCAAGGTTTAGTAAAACCTAAAAATGGTGATGCATTGAAATATCAAGAAAATCGCTATGATTTAAATTTACAAGATTCAGAATTTTATGCTATGGGTGGTGATTTTGGTGATTATCCTAATGATCAGGAATTCTGTGTGAATGGTTTAATAGGGCCTGACAGAAAACCTAATCCTCATTATTATGAAGCAAGAAAAGTACACCAGGCAGTGAAATTTAAATTGATTGACGAAAAGAATGGATTAGTGGAAATAACTAATCTTCATGATTTTACAAACCTTAATGAATATCAAATTTATTATACGATTTTAAAAAATGGAGATGAAATTAAGAAAGTAAATCTATCTAATAAATCATTAGAGCCAAAACAAACAGATATTTATAAAATTGATCTTTCCGCATATGATGATAAAGATGAGTATTTATTAAATATATATGTCGCCTTAAAAGAAAATGAGAAATGGGCTCATAAGGGATTTGTTGTTGCGTCTGATCAGTTTGAGCTTCAGTTTGTAGGAAGACAAATAGAACTAAAAAAAGCAAAGAAAGCAACTTTCGAAACTTTAGGTAAAGAAATAATCGTCAAAACAGAAAATACTTCGATTAAACTTAATCTTGAAAAAGCAACTTTGACCGGATATAAAAAAGGTGACAAAGAATTAATTGTTAATGCTCTTACACTTTATTTTTGGAAGCCAATGAATGACAATCAGGAGAGGAATAAATATGCTGAAAGAATGGCTATTTGGCGTAATGTTCAAAATGATTTGAAAGTCATTAAGCATACGACCTCTTATGAGCAGAAAACCAACCGTTTAGTTGTGAGTTTTGATGTAAATCTAGGTGTTGAGAATGTGGCTTATAACTTGCAATATTTAATAGGTAATGATGGAGCTGTTCAAGTGATATGTGATTATAAATGTGAAAATGAATCACTAGCTTTAATGCCTAAATTTGGTTTCCGTTTAGCTATACCTTCAAAATTTAACAATATTAGATGGTATGGAAAAGGCCCACATGAAAATTATGTGGATAGACAAATAGGTGCGATGGTTGGTGTTTATGAATCTAATTTAGATGATTTTGTCACAAATTATATTTCGCCTCAGGATAATGCTAACCGGGGTGAAGTACGTTGGGCTCGTTTCGAAAATAAATTGGATAAACAAGGTTTGCAGCTAATAGGTATAAATAAATTTTCATTTAGAGCTTGGCCATATACAGAAGAAAATTTAGAAAAGGCTAAGCATCCTCATGAGATTGTCAAAAGTGATTTTATAAATATAAATATTGATTATAAAATTCATGGCGTAGGTGGAGATGAT
>JADGFH010000623.1 GCA_016743925.1 Labilibaculum sp. | reverse complement strand
TGCAAATATAGTGTAATAAAATGATAAAATAGTATAATGTTATGCTCCAGAATTAATTGAGATTTGTAAACAGTAATACAAACGATTTAAATTGATATAAAATGGTCTCTATTAGTACAACAGGAGCAAGTGGATCTAATTCACAAGCTACAGGAATGAATTACAAAGGAGCTTTGGCTTTACTAACCTCTCTTTTCTTTATGTGGGGATTTTTAACTTGCATGAATGACATATTAATTCCGCATTTAAGAGGTTTATTTGATTTGACAATCACACAGGCAATGATGGTCCAGTTTTCATTTTTTGGAGCCTATTTTCTTGTTTCTCTACCTTCTGGATGGATAATTGGTAAGATTGGGTACAAGATGGGGATTGTTACAGGATTAGGGGTTGCAGGTATTGGAGCAGCAATGTTTTATCCAGCAGCAGCATTACATTCATATGGATTTTTCCTGTTTGCGCTATTTGTTTTAGCATCGGGAATTGTAGTGTTACAAGTTGCAGCAAATCCATACGTTGCAGAATTAGGAACGTCTGAAACTGCATCTAGTCGCTTAAATTTAACACAAGGTTTTAATGCTGTAGGTACTACTGTGGCGCCTATTTTTGGAGCATGGCTAATATTGGATAATGCGAATCAGGATATAGCTAGCAAAGCTGCTGCAGTACAAATTCCTTATGTTGGGCTGGCATTAACTCTTTTGTTGATTGCTGTGGTTTTTGCTTTTGTGAAATTGCCTAAAATTCAAGATACGGAAGAAAAGAAGGCTGAAGGTTCAGCTTGGAAATATAAACATTTGATTTTAGGAGCAGTTGGTATATTTACTTATGTTGGAGCTGAAGTATCAATAGGAAGTGCACTGGTAATGTACTTTGGAGACGAGGGTTTACATCTTTTTGGAGAAGCTGATGCTGCTAAATATGTTTCCATTTTTTGGGGTGGAGCAATGGTTGGACGATTTATTGGCTCGGTAGTAATGCAAAAAATTTCCGCAGCAAAAGTTCTTGCTTTTAATTCAGTTATGGTAGTAGTCTTAATTGTGATAAGTATGCTAACTACTGGTTATGTTGCTCTTTGGAGTATCGTATTGGTTGGATTGTTTAATTCGATCATGTTTCCTACTATTTTTACTTTGGGAATTGACGGATTAGGGAAGCATACTAGCCAAGGTTCAGGTATTCTTTGTTTGGCAATTGTTGGTGGAGCTATTGTTCCTATGATAATGGGAATGTTAGCTGATAATTTTGGTTTAGCAAACTCATTTGTTGTCGCAATTTTATGCTACGGATATATCTTGTATTATGCTATAAAAGGGCATAAACACAAATAAGTAATTTAATAAAATATCAGTAATGAAAAAAGTTGCATTAGGAATTGATATTGGTGGAACCAATACTGTATTTGGATGTATCGATAAGTATGGTAAATGTTTATTTACAGGAAGTATTTCAACACAAAAACACATTGATATTAATGATTATTTGTGTGAGTTATTTGAGCAGATTGAAATAGAAATTGCAAATTCAAAAGAAGAGCTAGAAATTATTGGCATTGGAATAGGAGCTCCTAATGCTAGTTATTATAGCGGAACCATCGAAAATGCAGCAAACTTGCAATGGAAGGGAAGTGTACCTTTGGTAGACTTAGTGAAAAAAAGAATGAACGTTCCGGTTTTTATTACCAATGACGCAAATGCTGCCGCTATGGGCGAAAAGGTATTTGGAGCGGCTAAAGACATGAATAATTTCATGGTAATTACTTTAGGTACTGGTTTGGGAAGCGGAATTGTTGTTAATGGCGATGTACTTTATGGTCACGATGGCTTTGCAGGGGAAGTTGGGCACATGATTGTACGCAAAAGTGGGCGAGAATGTGGTTGCGGAAGAAAAGGTTGTTTGGAGACCTACGTGTCTGCAACAGGAGTGAAAAGAACTGTCTATAAATTATTAGCACGCCATATAGAAGATAGTGAATTAAGAGATGTGCCTTTTAGTCAATTAACCGCAAAAATGGTTGCTGAAGCTGCAAATCGTGGAGATATGGTGGCTAAAGAAACATTTACTTATACAGCAAAGATGTTGGGTGAGGTACTGGCAAATGTAGTAGCCGTAACAAGCCCTCAAGCTATATTTTTATTTGGAGGCTTAGCCAAAGCAGGAGATATTCTATTTAAACCTGTTGAAGAAACCTTTGAAGAAGAGCTTTTAGCAATTTATAAAGGGAAAATTAAAGTAATGCCTTCGGGGATAAAAGATAATGCTGCAGTTTTAGGTGCTGCAGCTTTAATTTGGAATAAAAATAACCGATAGCTTTCATGCTTTTATGAAAGTGCCCCTCGTGCCTGCAATTTTGCAGGCACTTTTTGTTTGTAGAAACTAGTTCTACAATATGGGGGAAAGATTCCCCACTATTTTGTGTAAAAAAGAATCTATAAGGTTTTTATATTAATCTTGAATAATTTGTAATGTATTGTTTATTAGTCGTATTGGTGTGGTTTTGTATTATTCTTATTATAGTTATTTCATTTCTGGCACAGATTTCTCTTATCTATCTGTGAATTTGAATTGATGTAAACTTGTTAAAAATAAGAATTATGAGAAAGTTAGTATTTGCACTATTGGTATTACCACTATTTACAGCTTGTAACCAGAAAGAATTAAAGCAATTGCGTGAGCAAAATGTTCAATTAACGCAAATGGCGCAGGAGAAAGATTCTACTATTGATGATTTTGTAGAATCGTTCGATGTAATTGCCGCAAATTTGGCGATTATTAAAGAGAAAGAGCAAATTATTTCTGTGAGTGCGAGTGAAAATCCTACTGTTGGTCAGAAAGAACAAATTGTAACAGATTTAGGTTTAGTAAGAGACTTATTAGAAGAGAACAAGGCTAAATTGGAAAATCTTGATAAGAAGTTGAAGAATAGCTGGTATCAAAACTCAAAATTGAAGAAATTGGTTGCTAGTTTAAAAACGCAGATTGATGAGAAAGATGTTTCAATTAATGCGCTTTCGGAGCAAATTGCACAACTAAGTGTTGAAGTTGATAATTTGAATGGTCAGGTAACAGAATTAAATGGGACTGTTGTTGCTTTGAACACAGAGAATGATAGCAAAGCTCAAACAATTGAGGCGCAAATAACAGATTTGAATACTGCTCATTATGTGATTGGCGATATTAAGGAATTAAAAACAAGAGAAGTTGTAACATCTTCAGGTGGTTTATTAGGAATTGGAGCAACAAACAAATTGAATCAAAAAATTAATCCTGAAAACTTCAGTACAATTGATATTACGCAAACAACTTCTATTCCTGTTTCAGGTAAAAAGGTAAGTTTGGTAACATCTCACCCAAGCGATTCATATCGCTTTGAGGGAACAGAAAAAGAAATTGAAGCAATTACAATCCTAAACCCAGAAGAGTTTTGGAAGGCATCAAAATACTTAGTTGTTGCAGTGAAATAATAAAAACAATATAGCTTGGTTTTAAGCATCCCATTAGGGATGCTTTTTTTTATTCTAAAAAGTATTATTGTCTTATTTTCCCATCGTAAATTCGAGATACTATTAACAATACAATTGCAACAGCAGCCATTCCTGATTGGCCATCTTGTACCACCATATGTGCACTAAATGCAAGTACAAAATCGAAGAAAAAACCGGCGTAAGCCCATTCTTTTAGGAGTTTCGATTTATTAGACCAGATAGCAGCTAATCCAAGTAGCTTAGCTATGGCTAAGGGGTAAATCACAAAAGTTGGAAAGCCTAAAGTATTAAAGGTTTGGCTAACCATATCATATTTCATAAAATACATACTTGCCGATAACAACATAAGAGCTGTTAATAAACCTGTTGCTATCCAATAGATAATTTTATTTCTTTTTTCCATGTGGTAAATTTTAATATTGTGGTTTTTCTATACATTATAATGAATTGAAAAGTTAGTTCTTTTTAATTACTTATTTAAAAAAGTTGATACTTAACATGGTTAATTGTAAAATAACCGACAATCTTATTCTGAAATCTGCCATACCCACATTCTATATAATGC
>JADGFH010000622.1:1729-4051 GCA_016743925.1 Labilibaculum sp. | reverse complement strand
TTCCGAGTAGCCTTATTGTATCTCTCCAATATTTTAGCTTGATTGTTAGTGGCATTCTTAATATCTATTTTAAATTCATGCTGTGTTTTTTTACGATTCACTTTATAAGAGAAGGAGAGATTCAGAATGAACAGATCATCGCCTTGTTTTGTAAATTCACTATTCGCTTTATGAATGGTTTCGCCAGCAATACGACTTTTTTCAAAATCGACAGGTGTGTAATAATGACCACCTCGGTACGTTACTTTTCCATTGATACCAATTCTATTTTTACCATTAAGCCCAACCTTATATTCTTTACCAACAAGCAAATTGGCTACATAATTGCCATTGTATCTTGAATCGCGTTCAAGTCCACCAAGAGTTGTGAATTTAGATTCGTACAAAGATCCTGTGAATAAATAATAGACGTTGTTGTGGAAAAAACGCTCTAAACTAAGCTCAATACCGTAGTTTTCACCACTCCCTTTATTCACAAAATCATAATCGGTAATACCTTCTTTTATATCTTGAAGGGCAATTTGACTATTAGGATCGTTTTCAACTGCCACATCATACAAATCCTGATAATAGGCTTCCAATTTAAGGTGTAGAAAGTTGCTTAACTGATTGTTATAACCGACTACATAATGTCTGGCTTTGCTCATTTCCAAATCCGTATTGGGCGTGTAGGCTGTGTTGGTTTCGTCCTGTAGCTGCACAAAATAGGTCGATAGATTCTCTAATTTACTGTGAACACCAAAGCCAAAGGATAAAGATTGGTTTGGTGAAAATTGATATTTCAAGCCAAACCGAGGTTCTATGCTGTAGTCGTCGTTTAATTCGAAATAGCTGCTGTGAATACCCGTTACCAGATCCATTTTTTTTGTGATTCGGTATTTCCAATTGATAAAAGATTGATAAAAATGTGAATTCCCATCAGAATCTAGATCGGTAGTGAAAGTACCTGTATTTTGATAGTCATTTACGCTATTGATATCGAAACCCAGATGGGTGTATTCAAAGCCAGTTTTTAAACTATGTCGGGCATTTAGTTTTGTGTTGAAAGTGACTTTGTATTTTATATAGTCTTGCTGGTATTTGCCTTTCGAAGCCAAAAATAGGTTATTATCATCTCCTAAAATCCGAGATTCGTTATGACTATTGGTAGAAGAGTAGGCTAGGGTATTCTTTAGGTAAGATTTCTTTCCAATAGGAAACAAATTTGAGATTCCAAGAACCGTAAGATCTGAACCACTGTCGTTTTCACCTAGCGTAATACTTTCATCATCGTTCTTTTCTGTGTTCAGCATGTTACTTTTGCCTAAAAGACCAAACAAAGTGAACTGCCCTATTTTTTTACTTGGCAGCAAAATTTTAAACGATCCATCCTGAAATTTAGGAACACCATCGAAATCAACAATACCGGCATTATCTAACATGCCAAGAGATGAATATCGGTAGTTCGCTAAATAGGAGCCTGTGTAATTTTTTTTAATAGGTCCTTCAGCAGTAAAATCAACTCCTAACACACCAAATCCAAAAGCTTGTTCGTGCTTGGCATTATTCCCTTTACGAAGATTGATATCGAAAATACCTGAGTAGGCATTTCCATATTCAGCTGCAAAAGCTCCGGTGAAAAAATCTGAATTACGCAGCATATTACTATTTAGTGCATTCATAGCACCACCAGTTGAACCTTCGTCAGCAAAATGATTGGGATTTGGAATCTCTATACCTTCCATGCGCCACTGAATGCCTTTGGGCGAATTGCCTCTTACAATAATTTCGTTTGAGCCTTCGCCATCACCAGAAACACCAGCATAGCCCGATACCATTCTGGCCGGATCATTTAGCGAGCCTGAATATCGGCTTGTTTCCTCAACCGTAAAAGCTTGTCCACTAACAGTGGTCATTTTATTTAAGGTTTCGTGTTTAGCTGTTTTTGGGTAGACCTTAATTTCATCAAGTTTGGTAAGTGATTCGATGAGTTCAATTTCTAAAGTAACTTCCTTAGCCGATCCTACTTCAATATTGGCAATTGTTTTGGCTTCATACCCCAAACAGCTGATGTGTAAGGATACACGTCCAATTTGAACTTTGCTTAGAATAAAATTGCCATCAAGATCGCTGGCAGTTCCCTTAAAAGGATTGGATTTTAAAAGGACAATATTGGCTCCGATGAGTCCTTGCTTGGTTTCATGATCGATTACCATACCGCGAATGGTTTGGTCATATAGACTTTGATCGGATTGTGCTTTCGTTTGGAAGCATCCCAAAAGCAAAAAAAGCAAAACTAACATGTAATATCTTATTTTCATGCTGATAAAATCTTGTTTATTT
>JADGFH010000622.1:0-1719 GCA_016743925.1 Labilibaculum sp. | reverse complement strand
AGACAATTGACTTTTGGAATACCCCCATTCGGAAAAGGATTTAATTTGATTTTTTTACACAAAACAATGAAATGGACGCTTGATGAATGATTAAATCCATTAAAAATCAGCGGTTTTGAAAGTGGTAATGTGAAATTTTAGTATTGACTTTGAATGTTGAAATCCATAACTTGCTGTTTATTCACTAAAATGGAGGAGAGAGAAATGAGCGAATCGTTGTACGAGAGACTAGGAGCAACAGAAGGAATTACAAAAATTGCAAATGATGCGGTTGATTTACATTTTGTCAATAAGCACATAGCAACCCGATTTGAGAATTCAAAAATGAGCATTGATCAATTAAAAAATGGGGCAGCTACTTTTTTTATTATGGGAACAGGTGGACCGGCAGTATACGAAGGTAAGGATATGTTAGCCGCTCATAAAGGAATGAATTCCAGCGATACGGAGTTTGTTGAAGTAATTTCTGATGTTATGAAAGCCTTAGATAAAAATAATATCGGACAACGAGAAAAAGAAGAGGTGCTTTTCGTTCTCTTTGGTATGAGAAAAGATATTGTTGCGGTTTAAAATCATTAAGAATATTGTTTATCCCAAATCCTATAAGGTTTGGGATTTTTCTTTGTTAAAATTAAGGAAGAATCTCATGTTAATATTGTTTTTTAGTTATTAATTATTGTTATTCAATAAAAATGATTAGTTTTATTATCGAGAAACAATAAAACTAGAAACAATGAAAAATAAATTATTACTAGGCTTACTGCATAGCATAACCAATGGTATATTCTGGTTGGTTTTAATATTTACATTATTTGTGATCGGGACGGATCTATTTACAGATAATGGTAAAATTGGATCTGTAGAAGTAGGTTCTCATCATTCAAAAGGATATGGTATTCCTGTTAAAGTTCAAATATCTGTACCAGATTCTATTGTGAAATTTAATGGTAATAACTATAGTAGTTCTTCCACATATTATAAAAATATAACAGATTATACTCCTTATGAGAATCAGGATAGTATATCTAGAATACCAGGCGTGAAAAAAACAGTTTTAAAAAATGAGGTCTATCCATTCTCTGATAAAGATTTGGAAGTAAATTTTGATATGCGAGCAAGCGAATATATTAAAGTAAAATCACCAAATACATTTATGACGATTGTGCAGATTATTTCAACTTATCTTAAGTTAATTGTCATCCTTTCTATTTTTTATTTTTTATCGAAAATATTCCATCAGTTATATAAAGAATTGTCATTCTCTGATGGTATAGCTAGGGGCGTAAAATGGATGGGACTTATTTTTATGTCAGCTGAAGTTATTCAAGCAGGTATTTCATTATTGTTTGCGAAATACTTTGGAGAAATTCATTATTGGCCTACAAAAAATGGGTTGCATTTAGATAGTCTAATGCAGTATCAGGTTAGTCCAAGAATTGATTTTGACTTTACTTTCTTTTTTATCGGTTTATCTTTACTAGTGTTGAGTGCTTTATTAAAAATGGGGAGTACTATTGAAGAAGAGAATGAACTAACAATATAAGCTATGCCAATAATTGTAAATTTAGATGTAATGTTGGCCAAACGTAAAATGAGAAGCAACGAATTGGCCGAAATAATAGGAATTACAAATGCTAACCTATCCATATTAAAAACGGGGAAGGCAAAGGCAATCCGCTTTTCTACACTCGAGGCCATTTGTAAAGTATTAGATTGCCA
>JADGFH010000012.1 GCA_016743925.1 Labilibaculum sp. | reverse complement strand
TTTAGTTACAATATACTTTTCCTTTTTTTGGAAATTAATGAGCTGACCATTCTTGTCATCCCAATTATTTAAGAAAGCAGAAATCCCTGTTGCAATTACCCTTCTACTTCTTTTGTGGATTATCTGAAGATGAATTGGAGATGTTCCATCATTTGAAATTTTATCTTTCCTAAAAATGAATTTTACAGAAGCCATAATACCTAACAAATTTGCACTGGGTGTAACATAGGTGTAACATTTACTGCATAAAGATACATTATCTTTCTTTAAGAAAGAAAAAATCGAAGTAACACAAAGCACTCAACCAGTGCCGTTCAGCGCGCCAATACTGAGATCAGGCTATTTCAAAGGAAAAATAAAAAAGGGAAAATTATCGTTTGGAAAGCATGTGTACCGCAAGGTACCGGGGGTTCGAATCCCTCTCTCTCCGCCGCAAAAAGCAGCTATTTATTAGCTGCTTTTTTTATTCGATAAACTTCCATAAACATTAACATACTGACTGCTCAATAAAAAAAAGATTCAACCCACTAACAGGATGATAGTAAGCATTATGACAGTTGTTTTTTGATTGTGCAGCTATTTATTAAAAGAAAAAACATTACCATAATAAAACAAGTGAACGACGAAAAGCATTTTGATGAGATCCGAGGAGAGAATGGATCTCATCAATTACAAATTCTGAAAATGAATGTGTGAAAATCGCTCTATGCTATCTAAAGGAACAATGAAGGAATCGATGTTCTTTTCAATTTTCCTATTGGGCATTAAATATGCCAATGTTTTTTTTTGTATCGGAAAATAAATTACCTTAAAAAAATAGCCTGGTACCGTAACTTTACTAGGACCAATTTTTCCTTTGCAACCCTGAAAAATAGGTCCTGTTACAACATAAAGAGAATCATTTTGAACCGTTAGTTTGCGAATTTTCGCTTCTAAACTCTTCCATTTCCCTCGATTAAATGCAGGTACTTGAGGAGACATGTTGCTCATGTAAAAGCTTTCACTCATGGCCTTGGTATTAATTTTCATAGCAGCTGCTGGGCAAAGGTGTCCTCGGTCGTATCCTGAGCCTTTGTAATCAACCAATTTTGCCGAGCCAGTTCCTATTTCAGGATCTTCCCTGAAATTATTCTTCCGAACTGCAGAACCTTGTATCATTTTCTTCGTGAGTTTGTAGGCCACCCAATTGGCTTGCTCTTTCTCTTCGTTATAACTAATGGTGTAATAATTGTGTTGAACAAGTTTTTCTATTGAATCTGGCAGCCAATATTGTGCTTTAGAACTGGATGATAGTAGAATAAGTAAGAGAGCTATTATATGTTTCACAAGAAGTAAGTTTATTATTTATTAAACAGATTCTAAATCTACAAATAATATTGAATATGCTTTGAATCACTGGCTAGGATTCACAAAAAATTCTCTATCTTGGGAAAATAAAGATAGGTTCATTTGCTATTTTATCTTCCAACAATTAAAATTCCTGAAGTGAAAATTCAAGGTAATGATCCTTCTTTCGAAACATCTCTCAATAAATTAAACAATTGATAATCATATATTCACGATTATTTAGAATTACACTTTAGAGAGACAATAGAACAGATAAAGTCAAAAAGATGCAAGATAAATTAAACAACAATCCCAGAAATCGTCTAAATTATCTTGCACCAAATGAAACTTATAATATTATGAAAAATTCACATTAACTACTTAAAATAAAATACTTAAGGAGATATCTGAGAACAAAAAAACAGATGTTTTCTTTGTACGACAGCCCACCTTACATGATGATAATAAGGCGAATGGGTCGTCTTTACACCTCATATATATATCTTACATCATTATTGTTTTAACCACCCCAACTCCGCCATAGACACTGATTGATGATTCGCGAAATGTTTATCCTCAGGACCACAAGACGTAATGTATGCTTTGCCTTTGTAGCTGAATATTTCGGCAGCATGACCAAATAAGGTCGTTAGTGTATGATTATCGTAGTCAAAATGATCTGGATTATCGGATACCACAACAACAGTTTCAGCATAGCGCCTGTGTGCATACGTAAAAAAGAGGTACCATAAATCGTTATGCTCCACTAAAAATGGCGATTCCATTAATGTAGCAAAATTATTATCATTGATACCCAATATGGTTTCTGGATCATCGAAATTAATAAAGTCTTTGGTTCTAATCCTTAACACCTGAGATTGTTTTACCCCTTTATTGCCAGTAGATACCACATGTATCCAATATTTACCATCATCCCCTTTCATAATGTGAGGATCGCGTGAGCCAATCCATAGTTGATCAGGTAAAATATAAGTTCCAGAAGCTTCCCAGTTATCTAAATCCTTAGACCAATATATTTCTAAACGACGTACGTCTGGCCATACTTCAACAACCATGGCATAACGTTGCGATTCTTCGTGCCATATTATGTACGGTGCACCAACATATTCAGTGCCCTTTAATTCATTTATAGCCATTGGTAAACGCTTCCAATTATTGGTTGCCTCTGTCGATTTACAGTGGCCCAAGTAAGGATGATAACGATATAATTCTTTCCCTTTTGGAGGATAAGGATTATTGATGCCAAACCAATGAAGTGTTCCTTCCTTATCTTCGATAAAACAATGATCATTGGTAAACCACTTGTTTTCATCAAAATCAATTGACGGCTTAGCGTCAAATACTTTTTTACTTTCACCTCTTAAATAGGGAATGTCAGCTCGTTCTATAATTGATACTTCATCCTTACTGTTCTTTTTTTGTTCTGACTGACATCCTACTAAAAATGATATCATCAAAAAGCTAGCTATGATATGTTTCATATTTGTCAAAATTATTTGATTATTGTATCCATTATTTTACCAGAAACCTTACAGTTTTTTACAGCTATCGTTCCCAATTTAACATCAATAAATGGTTTACCATCTTTAAGTCCAACATTAGCAAAACCGGATTCTGTTGATAAAAATGAGGTGAAATTATCGCCTATTTGTGAATCGATAAAGAGAGTTTGGCTAACCGCATCGTAGCGAATACCAGTAAGACCTTCCAATAAACCATAACTAGCCATCGCCCTTGCGTACCAGTGTCCACACTCATATTCGTTAAAAGGATTGCGTTTTTTACCATCGTAGCGACGACGAATTTCTTGAACAATCTCCAGTCCCTTATTCACCTCACCTTTAAACATTAGGTGACTTGCTACTTGATATTCAATCCCTGTCCAAACCTCGTTACTATAAACAAACGGTAATGATAAAGCACCTCCTTTTGGCCAAGTACAAAGCAATAAACCACCTTCGTTTCCACAAGCATAAGATGGACGTTGTGGATTAACATGGTTTCTTAGGTCTTTTTTTAGATTATATTTATGTGTGGCATTTAAATGCGATTTTACCTTCTTATTGTCTACAATTTCAGGTAATCCACAAACACTGGCCATCCACATGCCAAGTATACCATCAGACAAGCAACCAGTACCATATTGATATTTAGGTCCTTCTTTCTTTAATAAGGCTTTTGCTTCTGCAGAGTAATTCGCATTCCAAGCCCCTTTTGAGAATTCAATAGGATTCGGTGCTTGTAGCCCTTCCCATTGTATTTTCTGGATAAAATACTCTCCATCAAAAAGTGTTTGTTCCATGAATTTCTTGCCCTTTTTTAGTAGTTTTTCGTACTGACTATAAGGCTCTCCAAGTTCCTTACTTATCTCAACAATAGCTGTTAAAGCTCCCAAGTAAAAACTAGTACACATACCATTAGGTCCCCAAAATTCAATATCGTAAGTATTATGATGAGGTTCTTCCAAAATACCTTTGTGCTTAGGATCCCAAGTATTAATACAGTAATCCAAACTGTTTTTCACCCTTGGATACAATTCTTTCATCCATTGCGTATTCCCACTAATTCGCCAATCACGATATACTTTCATAATACCACCTAGTTGTCCATCTGCAGCAGCATGAAAATCGTGTTTTTGTGATTGGATAGGTAAGCCTGAACGAAACACTTGATGACCTTCCTGATTCTGACTTTGGTTGAACTCCGTTTCTCGCAAACTACGCTCCAATGCAGGGAATAAATGCGGAATAGCCTGTGCATAATTCCAAACATGTGTACAACTTCCTGCACAACATCCACCTAAATCATTACAACCTTCCCAAGCCCACATACGCCCGTCATGCTGGCGAAGAACAGTTGGTGATTTCAAAATAGTAAGATTTGCAGCCACAGCTTCAATCACTTCATCTGGTAAAGTTGAGGCATAAAAAGCATCTCGAAACAGCTCACTATTAGTTTTCAAATCCTTATAATGCAACTGCATGTACTTCTCAACATCTTGAATACTCCTGAAACGAGAAGCATACCAAGGCTTAAACTTGATGTTTTCTGGCAAACATTTTCCTGTTTTGCATTTATCATCTTGATTTGATGCGACCCATTTCTCGTAGTTATCGCCATCAAAATCAGCCAATACAAAAACAGAAGAGGTAGGTTGATCTATTGATTCCTGACGCTTATCAGTCAAAATAAACTGATCGGCCAAAACATGTCCCCAGCTACCTGTTGCATTATCAACAATCTCTACCGTAAGCTTCTTTCCTTTGTACTTACGAATATCCCATACTACTGTTTCTAGTATTTCTGAATTCTTGCCTGTTGCAGAATAAATCTCTTCATCACCAAACTTTAAATTAACACATATAGTCCCTTCATGCTTCCCTCCTCCTATACGAAACTTCAGATAAGATTTATCTGCTAAAAATTCGGGAGAAGTAAGCGTACCCACCTGCGCATCACCAGAAGGATCAAATGTATTCACTAGTCCTTTACCAACATAGCCAGATAGATCTTTCTGTTTTGCCGTTTTACCTTGAGATGGTTTCTTCCCAAAAGCCGGACTTTTCTTAGCAACAGACTTCCCATATGATAAATCTGAATTAGATACATACCAACAAAATTGCAAACGAATCACTTTTTCTTCTCCTGGTTCTAAGTTAAAAGGCACAAATATTGATGCACCTGGGGCATTACCTATAACTGGTGCATTATTAATTAGATTAGCTTCTGCAATGTTCTTCCATGCTATTGAGTTAGCATCAAACCATCCGCCACGAAACCAACAATGATCTACTACCGCATTATTATCATCTACAGATGCCGTTAACCATGCATTGTCAGGAGAAGTCGCAGCTTTAGCTTCCATTTTTAATCGAAACCCATTTTTTGCCGCTTCAATGGACTTGCTACCTGAACCTTTTAAAAAATTCTTTGAATTCCAAGAAAATACAGACTCCTGCTCTACATCCGAATTATTCTTAAAATGATATTCCATAATCGCTACAGGCAGGCTGGAGTTATCTTCATCGCCTGGAATAAATGGGCTCCATCCTGTGACCGATACTTCTAAAGGGATATCTTCATCTTCTAACTTTAAGGTAGCAAAGGGAAACCGCGGCAAAAATTCGCCTCCTTTAAAACGAGGTAATCCATAAGTTTCTTCTGTAGCTCCTCGTCCCGTATTTGGCATCCCAAATAGTTTAAAATCGGGCACCTGTGTTTGTAAAACCTTTGCTCCATTGTGTATACCTTTTACCATGATGGCCGCATACGCATAAGGCTCGTTAAATACATCTGGTTTATTGTTAATTGAGATGTTTGACAAACTTCCAGTACCATCCATACAAATCATTCCAGCACCTATACCACCCATTGGGAAAGCAATCTTATTTAAATCATCACAACAATAATAATCGTTAAACGGTCGTATTCTTGTACAAACATGTTCTTGTCCAATAAGCATCGTTGTAACACTCATCAGTATTAAAAGAAATTTTAATTTCATAAAAATCTTATTGTTAGTTTGTTTTTTTGATAGTATTAATTGCCGATAGGATAAACCCATTAACTTGCAATCTTATTTTTTCTTCCACTCCATCTTTGTAACGAATAAACCCTTTTTATCCCATCCGGTATTAGACAGGTACCATTCGTTATCCGAAACTTTTATCACTTCTGAAGCATGAGTTGGCAGTTCACATACAAAATTCTCTATAGGGAAATGATCTGGTGTTTTCGACCAATACACATGTGTTTGATTGTACTTTGTCATTGCACGACAAATAAACAGATAGAATAAACCATCTTTTTTCACTACAAATGGTGATTCTGCATCTCCACCCCAATTGCATTTTAATGCTTGTGTATGCACAATTTTGGGTCCACTCCAATGTTTCAAATCTGGGCTTGTACGCATAGCTACGCACGATCGCAGATCAACTTCATCAAATGTCTTCGTGTAATAATAATAGTATAAATCACCTTCTTTTAAAATATATGAGTCGCGGGCATGACCAGCATCCCCAAACATTGGATTTAGTGCATGCCGTTTCCAATTAAACATGTCTTTAGAGTCGGCACGGCATAACTGCCCCCAACTAGCATAGGTGGGTGCGTTCTCTTGTCTATTTCCAATATTGTAAAACATGTGCCATTTACCATCCTCAGAAAAAACATGAGGTGCCCATAATACACGCTCAACTCCCGGTTTGGTCTTTAAGGCATAATCGTGATCTGTCCACTTATTCTGATTAAACTTGTCAGCTGAAATATGAAAGAGTTTCGTTTCACCAGTCCATGGATTAATGGGTTTGTGACCAATAATACCATAAGCATGCCATTTGCCTTTTGGTCCTTTGGCAAAGCAATGATCATTAGCATACCAGGTGGTATCTTCTTCTGATCGAGTATCGTTAGGATTAAAAATATGTTGCCATTCTCCTGAGATAAAAGGAGTTTGAACAATGGTTATATCAGTATTATCAACTGCTTTTTCAACCTTTGAAATACAGCTACTCATTGCCAATGATGCTATAAGCAAAGAACTTAATATTGTTTTCATAGTTTTGTTTTTTGATGATTTATTCATAGCGTTAGCTTGCACCATAATGATAATTTAAATTCAGTTAGGTATCATTTACTACTTATAGTTCATTTCTATAGTTAATTGATCTGTTTTTTTCAGTTGTATAACTTTTGACAATTCAACATGCATTTCATTTTCATCTTTTTTTAGTTGAAAATTAACTTCCTCCTTATTTAAGGTCACTCGAATGTTATCTATTTTTTCACTCTGCAGGAGTTGTAAGCTTACTTGTTTAAGCTTTAAATTGCCATAAGCCAATTGCAAAGCATTTACCTGCTGTGTGCCTTTAAGAGTTTGATTAAAACTACCCCATCCTTCAGCTGTGATAAAAGCCGATCTATAATTTTCCGCATTCATTTTAGGAGAAAAACCAATGCTTCCTTTTGATCCGTTATAGGTAAAGCCACTGGCCGAAACAAAAGGTGCATACCCACTCATGGCACGAGTATAATGATTACCATACTCAATTTCATTGTAAGGATTTCGTCGTTCAGGAGCGTATCTCTGTTGAACTGCTTTTTCAACTTTTAAAGCATCATCAAACATTCCCTCAGAAATTAGGGTGGCTGCCAACTGATGCTCTTGTCCGGTCCATACTTCACTAAAGTATCCTACAACCAGTTTTTCCCATTCGTTGTTTATTTTACCAGGTGCTTTATTGGCACCGCCTTTTGGAAAGGTACACATGATAATACCTGGCTCATCATCGTCGGCATACCAACGTTTAATAGGAATTTCGGCTCCTGCTAAATACTTACCGTAATGTTCTACATAATTATATTTCATAATGGATTGAAGTGCTGTTTTCACCTGAGCATTCGGCAAAATATCTCCCAATCCAACTTGTGTAGACCAATACTGTCCAAGCAACTGATCGGTATGGCATCCAATATTACTATTCGGCGCGTCTAAATGCTCGGGATCGAGTTTCTGAATAAAGTATTCTCCATTAAACAACTCAGCAGAGATATTCTTAAAAGCCAAAGCAGAAATCTTATTGCATTCTTTCTCAAAAGCTCTATCACCCATCTCTTTTGCCATGGCAGTTCCAGCCTTTAGAGAAGCGGCATACAACCCACTAATCCACGTAATTTTCCCATACCATATGCGGTCGAGTGTATTGTACTGAACACCTTCTAAAATTCCATCTGCTTTGCCGGTTTTTTCTTTATCATGATTAATCATGTAACGGATACTCTGCTTAATTTTTGACCAATTATTTTTCAAAAACGCCATATTTGGAGCCATGGTATGTTCTCGATAAATGCGCATAATTGTTCCTGCATGACCATCAATAGCATAATCGCGTCCATCTTGTTGTCCATAACCAGAGAACTCAGCACTTCTGTATTGAATAATCCCGTTCTCTTTATAAGATAAACCCAAATCTATTTGTTCTCTCAATTGTCTGGCCAAATTAGGAAATACGCGTCCCAAAGCTTGTTCGTAATGAAACACATGCGTACAAGTACCGTGTCCAAGGTAAAGTCCTTCCATCGTGTAAAATCGACCTTCGTTGTCCGGATCATCAGTTAAATCATTAAATCTCACACAAACATTGGTAGCCAGCGTACTTACATTCAGAAATGTACGATCTAAGAACCATTTAGGTAGGCTTGAATTGTACCACGCTTTATTCCAATCTTTGGTAGCTGACAACAACCACTTATTGTTCATTACATAATCGCTTACTTCCGATGCATTATTAAACTTAGATGAATAATAATGTCTTAGATTCTTACTGTTTTTCCAGTGATGCGCACCATTCCAAAGGTGTACATTGGGGAAATACCAACTTATTAAATAAGTAAAAGTTTTCTTCTCCCCTTTTTTTAGTTTAACAGATGATTGCACACTTCCAACTAACTGATCGCCAAGATTGGCCTTTGCCACTTGTTGCTTCACATCTCCCTTAAAAAAGGGTAATCCTGTTATTTCGTGGGCGACAGCTGCTCCTTTGGCATTATCTAACAAAGTCAAACTCATATTGCCACCATCTGCCTGCAAGTTTTGATCAATACCCTCACTTGTACAAATCAATCGGGTAAAACCTTCTCCTGTTTCAATTCTATTAATATGTTGACCTTCTTTTCCTTTTCCAGTTAAATAGCATGACCTATTTTGTAACCAACCATTGATCTCTACTTCCAATTCCTGCTCACTTTCATTCGTTACTGTGTATTCTAAAACAGTAAGTGGCAAACCCGAGTTGTCGGCATCAGTGGGAATAAAAGATGAAAAGGCTTTCAAAGAAGCCGTAACGGGTAAGGTGGGATCTTTATAATACACATTTCCAACAGGATATTCTCCTTTAAACGTAATATCAGAAAAACCATTTTCATTTAATGCTCTGAAATATTCTTTATCACCTTGTTTTATTCTTAGTCCAAAACCATTCTCAAATCGTTTTTGCTGCACCTGAGGATTTACGTAAAAACGATGACCTCCTTCGTTACCCGGATTTAACATGGCCACGTTAAAAATATCCCAATGCCACAATTGTCCGTCGCCTCCAAGATATACTTGTCCGGTACAAATGCCTCCTACCGGCATACCTATGAATTTTGTATTATTAGTTTCGATGGCTTGTGTTCCAACATTTGTTAATAACACAAAAAATAAAATTATTAGTTTCTTCATTTCATTCAATTTTAATCAGATGATGCAACCAAAATTAAAACCTAATTGTTTAAGAAAGGGGTTTATTTCATGCTGGAAAGTATCTTATTAAATCATATTACAAAACAACTACTTCCTGATTTAATGATACTTATGACAAAATCACAATATTATACCGCTTAGGAAAACAATTATTGAATGAATATTCTTGATGAAGTATTCACATGCTGAAGATGACAGTTCCACATTTTACAAAAAATGAACTGGTACGATTAGAAAAATGAGAGCCTTATTTATAATGAACACAGAGCTTAATATTCAGAAATAATCTCATTTAACTCAAGTTAGATTTACGAAAATTAAGTGGTGCTTTTTTAAAATATTCTTTAAAGCATCTTGAGAAATATTTTGGAGTTCCAAAGCCAGTCATATCCGAAATTTCTGAAACAGAATACGTGCTTGTTTTTAAAAGATGTGCCGCCTTATTTAATCTATAAGTTCGGATGTATTCTACGGGACTAAGTCCAGTTAAAGCTTTTATTTTTCGGTACAATCCAGATGAACTTAAAGCAACATTTGCAGCTAAATGATCTATATTAAGTGCAGAATTATCTAATTCTGTTTCTAATTCTGTTTCCAACTTCTCCATAAACTTCTGGTCAATAGGATTTAATAATTGACTTTCAAATTCAGGTTCTTGATCTTGTTTACGATATTTATTCCAAAGTAACTGTCGCTGTTCAATCAGTTTTTCGACCTTTAATTTCAGAAGTTGTTCTTTAAATGGCTTGGTAATATACGCATCAGCGCTGCATTGGGTCGCATTCAACTCTGTCTGATAACCTGTTTTTGCTGTTAAAAGCACAATTGGAATATGACTGGTTTCTACGTTTTCTTTTACCTGCCTACACAGCTCAAAACCATTCATCTCCGGCATCATAATATCAGAAATAATCAGAGAAGGTAAATTACTTTTTATTACTTCTAATGCTTCTATACCATTGCTAGCTTCAATACATTGATAATTGTTTTCAAATATTTCTTTTACGAAAGAACGAATATCTGGCATATCATCAACAATTAAAAGAATTTCTTTATCATTTGAAGGTATAAATTCTTTTTCTCCATTTTTATCTGTAGCTTCTTCAACAGGCAAGTCAATAATAAATGTTGAGCCCTTAGCAAGTTCACTTTCTACCCTAATTTTTCCATCTAGTAATCGAACCAATTCTTGAACCAACGACAGACCAATACCTGCTCCACTACTATTTTTCTTTTCTGTTTTATAGTAACGATTAAAAATTAAATCCAGGTCCTCTTTAGGAATCCCATTTCCATAATCTTTTACTCTTATACGGTAAGTTTGGTCTTCTAATTCCAAATGAACTTCAACAAGTCCTTTATCGTTACTAAACTTTATGGCATTAGACAATAAATTGTACAGAATCGTTTCAATTAAATCTCGACTACTGTAGATCCAAACAGGAGCGTGCGGAAGAAACAAATTGATTTTACATTTTTCTTCTCTTAAATGAAAGGCATCAACCGTAGATTCAATAAATTCCTTTAGGTTGAAAAAACTCTTGTTTGCAGTCATTTCGGGTGCTTCCATCTTTTTCAAATCCAAAACTTCATTCACCATCCTTATCAACCGATCTGCATTGTAATGAATACGATGCAATTCTTTATCTTCCTTTCTATCGCTTTCCATCAAACGATCAATTGCTCCTTTTATTAGGGTAAGTGGTGTTCTTATTTCGTGAGATACATTTAGAAAAAAACGAAAACGTAATTGATCAAAATTTTCTTTTTGTCGCATCTTTTCTTTGGCAATACTGCGAGTCGAAACAAGCCTATAAAACACAATAAATATGAATAAAAACACAACAAAATAAGCAGCGTAAGCATAAACGCTGTTCCACCAAGGAGGTTTAATTACGAAATGCAATACACATAAATTATCCTTGCCATTTTCTTTAAATTTGAAAGTGTAAAAGCCCGGAGATAAGGCACTCCAACTTCTTCTTGTATCATTAGTTTCTATCCAATTAAGATCATTCCCCTCCAACATTACCTGATATCTTACTACCTTATCACGATTGTAATTAAGGCTCGTATAATCTATGGAAATATTGTTTTGATCATATTTTAATTTTAAGTCTGAAACCGAATCAATTTCCTGCCACATGGAGCTATCATACAAGGAATCTAATGTATAGTTTTTTCCTGATATTCCTACCTCATTAATTACAATAGGACATGTAATTTCCCTATTTTCGATCCTATCCGGATGAAACCGGTAAAATCCATATCGACTTCCAAAATACATATAACCAAGGCTATCTGTTGATGCCCCTTGAGTATAACTATTTCCTAAAAACCCACCATTCAGTTGAAATGGTGTTACCTCAGCCGAAATTGGATTAATTTTAATAAGGCCTTGTGCAGATCCAAGCCACAGCTGTCCTTTTTTATCACTCAAAATAGATTCTAAATGACGTGAGGGTAACAAATGATTATTTTTGAATGCCAAGAACTTATTTAAGCGATGATTATAATAGAAAACTCCATTTCCTCCTGCGAACCAATCTACCCCGTCTATCTCTTGAACATTAGCTAATGACCCCATTGGTTTACCTTCGGCATATTGAAAGTGTTTTACCTTATTGGTAGCTAAATCCCACAAATAAGTACTTCCATCATTAGATCCAACCCACAAATTACGATTACTGGTTAAACAAAGCATTGTAATCGTTTGCCCATTAAAAACATCAGGGTTTTCAAGCTCCTCCATAAAAGTACGCATTTT
The DNA here is from genome assembly GCA_016743925.1 of Labilibaculum sp. Taxonomy (GTDB): domain Bacteria; phylum Bacteroidota; class Bacteroidia; order Bacteroidales; family Marinifilaceae; genus Labilibaculum. The sequence goes on along the minus strand of JADGFH010000012.1, from coordinate 12,664 downwards.
CAAATTTGCATCAATATGTACCAAACCATTTTGAGTGCCACACCAAATATCCTTATTGAGCCCTTCGCATAAACTACGAATTACATTACTTTGAATTTTGCTATTTAACGTGTTAAATACTTTACAACGATAATCATTCTTAATCTTCCTATTGGCATTCAAATAATACAATCCCCCTCCATGCGTACCAAACCATATATTTTTGTATGAATCTTCCATTAAAGGAAAAATTCGATTTTCAGGCAAAGCTTCACCATTCATAAGGCGGAGAGGTATCTGTTTAAAATTGGGCGTCGCTAATTTTAGTTCATTCTGTTGCCATTCATTAATACCACCACCCCAGGTTCCAATCCACACATCTCCGTTTTTCATTGCTAATGGGTAACTTATATCCCGATGTGTCAGGCCTCCTTCCTGTTCATACTCAAATCTGAAATATTGAAATCTTTGAGGCTGAAAGGTAATTTTGTAAACATCATTATTTACGGTCGCAATCCACAAATTTCCATTTTTATCAAAAAAAAGATCTGAAAAATAGCGATCAACTAGCTTTGAGAAAACATCATTAGCATATAAATACGAGTTGTACTCATGAATATTTTGGCTGGTAAAAAATTTATCAAGCAAAGGATCGTAGAAAGCTAAACCTCCCAATGAAATGGTGAACCAAATTTTCCCATCAGGTGCTTCGGAAAGATGACTACATTTTCTTTCGGGTAAATCTATAGGTAAATTCATTAATCTTACCTTCTGATTTATGGTGTCTATTTTTCCCAGTCCTACATTAGTTGTAACCCAATAATCGTTATTTGTTTTTAGTATTTCATTATAAATTCCTTCTTGTGCTTTGCCTCCAATATATAATCGTTTTCCATCAAGAGAAACTTGTTTATTGATCTTAATCTTATCAGAACGATGATTAACTTGTTTAGAATTACTTCCTGAAAACCGAAAAACACCATCAACACAACGAAATAAAATATATCCTATTGAATCCTGATTTATTGATACAATCGGACTTTTGGGTACTCCGCTATTCGTGTTCCAATGTTGTATTTTTAATTCTTTGTTAATAGAATATCCAAACAAGGGAAGACATATAAAAATGTAGAGAATTATAAGAAATCTTGTATAGAATATTTTACACATAAAATAAATAACTATAGATAATGAAACGATTACTCCTAAAAATAAAAAAGCATCGCTAAAAGGTTTTAGCGATGCTTTAAAAATACATATTTTTTATGAATCCAATTTAAATCAATACTCTTATAAATTATATTATTCAAGCTTCTTTAATTGCATCCACCTCAATTTCGAAAAGCAAATTATCTCGACAAACATCGGCTATAAAAATTGAAATTGAAGATAAGTCGATATCATTCTTTTCACTGTAAGTAAGAAATTCTTCTATAAATTCATAATTCTTAAAATAGGCGATTCCTCTTTTAACATTATTCCAATCCATATTCGCCGAATTAAGCATCTCTGTAACAACCTCCATGGTCATCTTAACTTGTTTTTCTAAATTGTTTAAATAAACCGTTTCACCAGATTGATCAATACTTGCTGTACCAGATATATAAAGTAAATTATGACTTGGGAATTTAAGTTCAATACCACGGCTAAATGAACTTCTATAATCCAATGCTGAACCTTGCATAGGAGATTTTGCTTTAGATATTTTTACTGCATTTGTTTTAGGAACAATAGCAATTAAATCTCCAATTATCTCAGCTCCATGAGAATTCCCCGATCCAATTCCTGTGCTGGCTGGAACCAAGTTGTCAAATATCTTCTCCTTTTCGAAAAAATCGGTACGGCAAACATTAAATAAATCGTACCATTCAAGTAAATCATCTAGATAAAACCAAGTTCGAATCACATCTCGAAAACTCATGTCATTCTGATGAAGAACAGAGTTCATATTTTCTAAAAGAGAAGTTGTTTGAACTTCTCTAGATGCATTTACATCATCAGGTAAAATACCTGCTAAGCGAACATATTTTGCATATTCATCTTCATAATAAGAACCGATCAATCGCCCATTTTGATAAATGGGTTGAGTTGAAGATGATTTTATGGCGGTAACTTGCGATGAAATCATCCCATTAGAAAAATTACGATTTCCTGTCAGCCATGTCATTGGTAAAGTTAAATCATTTGCCTCACTACGATCACCTTTTCCACCTAATATAAACTGATTTAAGGGAGTAACATTTAATTTCTTAATTGCATTATTTACCGAATTGTGCAAAGATTCTTCAGAATCGGAATTAACATTTATATAATACTCTTTTCTATCAGGATATTCAACCTCGGATATATTCATGTCTTTTTTTATAAATATTTCAATTCTAAATCATTTAAGCACCCACTTTTATTGCTGCTTTTTCTTTAAAACTAATTTCGTTTTTAAGTACACCTAATAGCAACCATCCTAAGAAAGTAGCAATACCAACAATTATCCAAACCAAATTCCCACTAATCGTAAAAACATTCATATAATCTAAAATCGGATAAATTGTGAATGTACCAACTAATGCCATTGTAGGCGGATCGATATGAGTGTCTCCATGATAAGTAAATAAACAAGCTGAAATTTCGCCTAAAAAAGCAGCCAAAATTCCAAATCCTACTCCCCAAACCATATCACCAGTTGCAGCTGTTATCATCGATGCCGACAAAGCAATATGATGTGTAACTGGAACATTATATCCAAACTGCATAAAAATCAGCAAAAAGGTAACGATACCGAAGGTAAGTCCAACACTACCAGGCATAACCTCAGCAAAATAAGCAGCAGGCATTCCAACACCAAAACCCAAAAGTAATAACATTAAAGGTTTGGATTGATAAGGTACCCATGAAGCTGTCTTAGTTGGAATCCATCTGTTCTTAACGCCAGAAGTATTGCCAAACAAACCTGTGTTTCCAAATGCGAAACGAGCAATAACCATATTTAAGATTACAGCTAGTGCAATGGTATTGGTCCATGCAATTTCACTATAATTAGGAACTAGCAAAATCATCCAAAATATAATATATCCTAAAGCTCCAAAAATTCCTCCTACAAGTAATACTTTAGGTTTATTTAAACCAACTAATGCGGTAAGAATATCTCGACCGTTAGCTAACTCGTTCTGCTTAGCGGCATAGGCCGCCGCTGCAGCTCCTCCGGCAAATGAAGTGTGTGGTCCTAAAAATGATCCCCAAGCCACCAAATTGATAACATCTGTTTGACCGGTTGTCATGCTAATAACCGTACCTATTAAAACTGCTAATCCACAAAGAATCCAAACGGGAAGAGCTCCAATTGCAGCTCCAAAAATTCCAGCAGCAAAGGCAACTAATAATTCAACAATACTAAAATCCATTTTTTATAGCTTTAAATTATTTAACAAATCACCAATCTCAGATAAATGGTCAGATAATTGAAGGTACACAGGCAATATACTTTCGTATTTTTGACTTTCTTCAATACCCGGTATTTCAACACTTTCTGTTTGGTGTATTTTATCTATTATTGAAAAATCATTCCAAATACCAGTTCCTACTGCGGCCAAAGATGCAGCACCAAGAGCAGCAGCCTGTTCATCGATATTTGTTTTTACAATTTTCGCATTATAAATATCGGCATACAATTGTCTCCAAAAATCGCTTTTACTACCACCTCCTACAACAGTAATTTCGTTATCTATAGTTGTTAAACTTCGCAATTCATCTAAAGCAACACGAAGTCCCATTGCAATTCCTTCCATTGAAGAACGAATCATGTCACTTTTTGTGTGCAACAAATCAATACCTGTAAACGAGCCTTTTATGTTGGCACTTTTATCAATCAAAGTTCCTCCTGCCAAACTAGGGTTAAACATAAGTTTATTAGATCCTACTGGTGATTTCTGCGCCTCAGCTGTCATTAACTCCCAAGTATTTTTCTCTTGCTGTTTGTATTCTTCACAAACATTATCTCGTAACCATTTAAAACTGCTGCCTGCCGAAAAAATAGCTGTTGCGGAAGCAAACATACCTGGTACAACATGAGCAAAAACATAAGGTCTACTTTTCAGATTCAAAAGTGGTTTTTGAGTACTTACAGCTAACCATGATGATGAGCCTAAAGAATTGTATGTACGACCTTCTTTAAAGCATTTTGCACCTAGCGCCATACAAGAATTATCAACACCTCCTGCTACAACCTGAACTTCGCAATTCAAACCCAATTCATCAGCAACCTGCTTTGTTAGCTTACCCAAAACTTGAGTGGAAGCAACAACATTTGGAAAAATACTTGCAGGCAAATCACTAGCTTCGATAAGCTCATTGGAATAATCCCACTTTTTAAGGTCGAAAACGCCAGTACCCGAAGCATAAGAATAATCAGTAGCAGCTACACCAGTCATTTTAAAATTGATGTAATCTTTTGTGCCAAGTACTTTGTCTATTTCTTTAAAAATAGCTGGTCGATTATTTTTCAGCCACATTAATTTGAATACAGTATACAAAGCAGGAGGAAATCCATTTCCTGTTGTCATGTACCATTCTTCTTCAGAAACCTTATCGAAGAAAGGCTTCAACTCTGTATTCGTAGGTCGAGAATCGGACCAAATAGGAACACTTGGCATAAGCAACTCTCCATCCGAATTTAATGGTACCAACCCAAGGCTGTGACCTGAAATACCTATGGCAGATACATTTTCCCCAGATATTTTAGATTTTTCGAGAAGAATTTTTGTAGATTGAACAACAGCTTCCCACCAATCTTCTGGTTTTTGTTCATGCCATCCTTGCTGTGGATAATAAGTGTGACAAGCAATAAATGAATCAGCAAAACAATTCCCATTTGTATCGTACAGTGAAGCTTTACATCCGCCTGTCCCTAAATCGTAAGCAATAATATATCTATCCATAGTTTTCATTATTTTTTCAGTAGGCTGTCGTATCGCATTTAAAATTCTCAAAAATGGCTTTCGCAGTTCTGATACCAATTCCAAAACGGGTTGTTCCTAGTTTATTCATATTCAATAAGGTTTCTAAATCACGAACACCGCCCGCTGCTTTAACCTCACATCTATCGCCAACCGTATCTTTCATTAGCTTAACATTTTCGAGAGTAGCTCCTGTTGGCGCCCAACCCGTTCCTGTTTTCACAAAAGATACACCTGCTTCTACAGCCAACTCGCAAGCTTTAACAATTTCATCATTGCTCAAGTGGTGGCATTCAAAAATTACTTTAACAGGAGTTTCTCCAGCGGCCTCTACAACACGCTTAATGTCCTTTGTAACCAGATTATATTGCCCATTTTTTAACCAAGCAATATTAATTACCATATCCAATTCATTCACTCCCATGTTTAGCAGTTCTTTTGCTTCATGAACTTTAGAACTTGTAGTAGATCCTCCGGAAGGAAAGCCAACTACGCCTCCCACTTTTATATCCGAATGATTTTTTAACAAATCAACAAGTAATGGAGTATGAGCAGGAAGTGCAAAAGCACAAATGCAATTGTACTTTATTGCAAAATCGGCAACTTCTTTAATTTCTTCAATAGAACTGTTTGCTTGTACACAACTCAGGTCTATCATTCGAGCAATCTCGCTTAATTTCATTTTCGTTTGTTTTAGAATTACAATGCTGTTTCCAATACACACATTATATCTTCTTTACTTAATGGTGGATTACAAGCTAGAACGCCATCGTTCCCAAAGCTTACTTTTACAACGCCATCTAGTATTCCTGGCAAGTTTTCTTTGGCGATTTTCATCTCTCCCAATGATGTTGGAACTCCAATTCTTTTTAGAAACTCTGTAAACAGGGTGATACCTTCTTTTATAACTTGTTCTTGTGTTTTGTCTAATGTATTAACCTGCATTACATTTGTTGCAAAACGATAATATTGGTTTTTCTTTTTATCACTCAAAACTTCCATCCACGCAGGCATTAAAATAGAAAGCGAAGCCCCATGAGGAACCTTATAAAGTGAGGTTAGTACGTGTCCAACTTGATGTATTGGAGTCCAAGCATCTCCTGGTGATGCCCAACCATTTATGGCACAAGTAGCAGCCCATTGTAAGTGTGATCGAGCAGATATATTTTTTGGATCTTCAAGTACTTTTCCAATATTCTCAATAACAGTACGCATTACACCCTCTTGAAAATAATGCTGCAAATCGCTATCTTCTTCACCATTTAAGTAAATTTCTAACACATGAGAAATTGTATCGGCGGCAGCACATGCTGTTTGGAAAGGAGGTAATGTTAAAGTCAATTCCGGATCGATAATAGATACTTTAGGGTAAATACATTCACTCCAGATGTATGACTTCTCTTTCAACACATTATTGCTTACAACTGCACATTGATTCATCTCGCTTCCAGTAGCAGGAAGTGTTGGAATCATCACTGTCGGAAGTGCCATTGCTGGGGGAACCGCTTTAACATCATCATGACGACTATATACCATATTCCAGAAATCTCCTTCATAAAATACACCCGCAGCAATTGCTTTGGCAGCATCCATAGCACTACCTCCACCAACACCAATAATCAATTTTACTTCTTCTGATTTACAAAACGAAGCTCCTTTTTCAATGATTTTGATTTCTGGGTTCTCCTCAATTTCAAAAAAAGATACAAGCTCTACACCTTCTTTAATAAGCAGCGTTTTAATTTTAGCGATCAAAGGCGATAAAAAACCTAATTCTTTATAGGATACGATACAAACTTTAGAGCCTAATGCTTTTGCTTCAGCACCAATACGATTAATTTCACCTGCACCAAAAATTACTTTTACAGGATTGTTATATTCAAAGTTATTCATTGTATGTTTTTTTAATATGATTAATCTATTCTTTAATAACTTATTGTATTACTTGGATATTTGCACAGCTATAGGTCTGTTTAGCATTCTCATACTTCCATAAAATTTCTTTTTCAAGATTGATTTTAAAGATTGGAATCCCTTTTTGATAAGGAGCATGCCCCAACCAGTTACAAACAACAATTTCATCATTTGGTAAATATTGGAAACCTGCCAAGTGATACACGCCCAACTGCGGATATTCTTTGGTGTTGAATTCCCAAATCAAAGCTCCTTTAGTATCATATATTGATATGCTGAACCGATCAGATATAACTGTATTCCCATTATCCAATCGTTGTGAAGCGTACACATTTACTGGACGCTTAAATTCCATTATCACTACACCATTTTCATTATATTCTCTAACTGTTTTATCAGCATAGTGACTTACCAGATAATGTCCATTCTTAAGTTTGCGTACACCTCTGAAACAAGAATGACCACCTATATTAAAAGTCAATGGAATTTCTTTAACAATTTCTCCTTTAAAATTTACCTCTAGAAGACGACCCTTTGTACATTCAGCAATTAAAATATTATCATTTGCTAAAGGTTGACATGCAAATATTTCATCCTCGCTTTCATAATTAAAACAAACAGAATCAGAAGGTGTCACCATTCTAACGCCATAATGCCAAGCATATAAAACATTTCCATTTTCTAATTCCCATGCATCATAAGTATTCTCAGCATCTATTTCACGTACGATCTCTTTATTTGAATTTAGCAGAAGTACCTTATCCAATTCCGAAGCAGCTATAACAAACTCAGTATCTTCTTTCTTTTCTTTCTTGTCTGTCAAACTTGATCCAAAAGATATTGTTGACAAGATCAGGAATAGCAGAAAAAATTTAGTTTTTAAATAAAATACATTCATCATATTTTTATGTTAAATAAGTTTCTATTATTACGACAAAAAAAAGCATGCAATTCCTTGTGAAAATCAATATGTTGCTAATTTTCAAAACACAACGAACATTTTAAATTCACTTTACAGAGAAAGGCAATACTCAATTAAATCGTCAAGTTCTTCACTACTTAATTGAGAAGTTTGACCATGTTTTTGGGCTTTATTAAACTTCGAAAACACTTCGTTTAAATCTTTTGCTTTACCATTATACAAATAGGGAGCGGTGCGCCATATTTCCACTAATGTCGGTGTATCGAATTTCCGCCCATTTTCCAGTCCGATTCCCGTACCAACGTCATACTTGTTTAAATCAGTATGATAATTACCCATATGGCAATTTATGCAGCCTGATTTTTCAAATAGAGTTTTTCCTCTAAGTGCAGATTCACTTAATTCTCCATCTTTAAGATAAGGACTTGGAACAGGTGTAAGACTGCTTAAATAAGCATCAATTGCTTTGGCTACATTCTCTGGCTGATAAGAAAATAAAGCATGTTCTATACCTGCACGTACAGCAATTTCAGCATTGGCTCTAATACCCGTAATCATAGATGGAGCTGTAGCGTGTGCCAAAAGCATACTTTTGGTATTCTTTGGATTACCAACTCCATCATTAAGATTATCCCAATTTAGACCATCGACCCTTGCATTTCCAGGATGACAACTGGTGCAGCTTTGCCAATTTTGCTTACACATCGTAGCATCGTTGAAATATATCTCACCTAATCTTTCTTGTGAAGGTTTTGGCTGTTGTCCTAATTTAATGTCGGAAGCATAAGTTAAATCAGACGTATTAATTTCGGCGACACTTCCCGAATAAAATATCGACACATAAGCTTTATCATTAGCTAAAGCAATTCCTTTTGCGCCTTTACCATTCAATTGAACTCTAATTCTGATATCTTGCAAATAGCTTAAATCATTTTTTATCTGATCTAAAGATCGAGCATAAAAGCTTGTTCCCAATCCTTCTTTACTTTGCAAGATTCTATCATGTAACATCTTTCTATCAATTACACTCAACTCATTTGTTCCCGAGTGAGATACAAATAATTGTAATCCATCCTCACTACACTTTACATCAAAAGGATTTGCGGCACCAAGATCAAGATCATCTAGCAATACAGTGCACAAATAATTATCAGCTTCAATATCAATAATACTTAATGCATTAGTATTAATCCATCCTCTTTCTACTTGATTGGTTGGCACATTATATCGTCCCAAAACATGTGTAATATAAGCGTACTTCTCATCTGGAGAAATGCAAATTTTATTCAATGCATTCGATCCATTCGGTAATGAAATTTCTTTCACCAAATTAAAATCATCAACATTAATTACAGATAATTTAGCAGAATGATAAGTTCCTGTTGCACTCCCATTTGGAAGATGATTAGCCACATATAATTTATTCCCTTTTTCGGATAAAGATATGGATACAGGTTCTCTATCAACAGCTCTTTTTTGACCTATTGTAAACGATTTTAAATCTATTGAATAGATATTATTTTCGAAACGATTACACAAATACAACGTTTGTCCATCCTTAGAAACAATAGGTGACATAGGAGTATGCCCTACGATTAAAGAGCGTTCAATCTCACCACTATTTAAATTTATTTCAATCAATTTTCCTTCAGATTCACCCAGGGTACAGTATAATTTTTCACCATTGGCTGATAACACTAAACCTGTTGGTTTCGCCTTTAAATCTATATGAGTAATTTCTCTTGACTTATCTAATTTTACAGTAGTGATTTTATTGGCTGTCTCATCTGCAATAAAAAGTTTATCTCCTGCTTTAGAAACAACAATTGATTTAGGAGACATCACATCTTCGGAACTTATAGAACATCCTAAAAATGAGATAAAAAAAATCAAACAATTTAATTTTAATAATGTTTTCATTTGGTATTTAGTTTAAAATAGAGATAAAGTTACTTTCTAATAAAAGTTCACAATTACATTTATAACAACGACCTATTGATTTTCAATTCGCAGATTGAATTCCAGCATCGTAATGTTTTTTACCATTTTGTATGGCTTCTCTATTTTTCATTTCTTCTTCGTGTCGGTACGTATATTTATTCAACCTTGCCTGATCAACAGCTGAAGGCGCAAATCCATTCATATCCAATCGAGGTGTTGATTTTAATTTTTCGTTTCCTTTCGAAATAATAGCCAACGCTTCTTTGTATTCTTTAGATTTTTTATCTTTTATATTGCTTAAACATGGACTCAATTCTGGTCGTTCAAAACTTAATTGCGCTCTTAACTTACGATTGAATCCATTTAAGTGATTGAAATTAACATGAGTTAGCTTACTTAATCGATTCAAGTCTTCTTGTGAAATTGGAGATCTTCCTACAGGATTCTCAGGATACGCAGAAACAAAATCAGGATAGTAAACGGCATTAAGATCGATCCATGTCGTAATTCGTTCCATTTCTTCTGCTGTTAACTTTACATTTGCATGACCATTCTTAAGCATTTTAACCAACTTGCTCGGATGTGATCCCCAAGAATAAGCTTCTTGTATAGTAGAAGGTCCGGCACCTATCGGTTTAATAACCTTTTTCATGTACAAATCAATATATGCTGCATTAAAATATGGATTTCTATCAGCAGATAAATTCAACTTGTCTCCTGCTTTTTTACCAAAATCGTGACAACCGACACAATGTTTGGTAAAAACTGGCTGAACCTCTTTCATAAAACCAAAATTTCTTGCCTCACCATACCATCCGTTCAACTTAACTGGTGGTAACTTTAATGCTTCTGGCATTCTATGCTGAGAAGATGATGGTGCTGTTCTTCTATCATCATGACAACCAATACAGCCAGCTATTTCACCGGACTGTACCATGGTTCCACTACGCATAGATTGTATCATCATTTTTTTTTCATCAAGCAATTGAAAGAACACATATTTATCAGCAGGAACTTCTACGTAAACCGATCCATCGTCTTGAACTGGTGCTGTTCCCAATATTTTCTTACATTCAAAACTGTGCCAATTCATAGCCGGACGATGTACTCCTTGTCCATTCCAAGCAGGTTTTGTCCAACTTCTTTTTTCGATAGATTCTATAACTCTTAAATATTTAACTGTTCCTCGTTTTACACCTTTCATATGAGTTCCCTGATAAACATCCTGCACATAGAATTTTCCATTTTCAGATTTATAGTTGCGTTTTTCTTTCACAACAAATTCTTTGTCTTTTGATTCTATCAAAATGGGATCGTAACAGCCAGGAGCTTCGGTATGAATTAGAACTTCATTGCCAAATGTGTCGATTAAGTAAATCCCCATCTGCTCTGATTTATTGATAGAACGAGAGCATAAAAAGTAAGTATCTGTTAACGGGTAAGGATCTTCATACAATGGTCTTATACTTTTAAATGTATCCCAATTTCCTTTACCAACTAGTTCAATAGCTGTTTTTGGCCACGTTCTTTCTATAGATTCTTTGCCATCAACGCCTTTATTTCTGTTAATAATTCCTAGTGATCCCCAAGGTCTATCATGGCAAGATCCCATAATGGATATTACTTTATCTGTACCTGGAATTGGACGTGCATCAATAAAACCACCTGGAGAATTCGTATTATTACCAAAATATATTGCTTGGTTGGTACCATCTGGATTCATCGTCCATAAGCCTTGCGCATCTCCAAAATTACGATCAATATATTCCCATCTATCGTACAATATTCTTCCATCTGGTAGGATTGTACTATGTCCTTCGAACAATGTGCTTTTTCCCAGCTGAGTTATATTTGCACCATCGGGCTCCATTTTAAACAAATTCCCCATTATATGTACATTACACATACAATATTTTGGTTCTCTGGTAGATGTAAATACAATATCACCACTTGGTAGATACTGTGGATCGACATCAGCAACACCTTCGGCAGAAGTAAGTTGTTTCCTATTGCTTCCATCAACATCCATTTCATAAATATGATAATCTTCTTCTATGTTATTTCGCATAGAAAATAGAATCTTTTTACCGTCGTAACGAATCTCAGGATCTCTCACAAGTCCATCAGTAGTCTCAATAAGAGTTGATATTGCTCCTCCTCTTTTAAGATTAATCACTTTCATCGATCCTCCTGGAGTATAACCATTGGTGTTTATCTCGTTGGTATGAAATAAGGTGGCAGAGTTATGATGATCGGGCGTGTATTGTTTTCGAGTTACAAAAACGATAGCTGCATCCTGAATCAATGGATTTGACAGTAAGGCTGTTTTTTGTAAAGTCTCAAATTTTCCATTGAACTCTTTTAAGCTCACAACAACAAAAGGATCAGATGCTTTCAGAAAACCCATTACTTCTTTCTGCTCTTGCTTTAATTCTTCAATCTCAGATCTAAATTTGTCACCATTATATTTGTTTGGATATTTTGACTCAATATCAGAAATTGCGTCTTCCAAATTTGTAAAGCTAAATGAATTAAATACGGACACTCCATCTTGAAACTTTAGTATTTCTTCAATTAAAAGCAGTTTATACTTAAGTTCTTCTTTTTTCGATTGACTTAATTTAGTTTTGAAAATATCTCGATAATCTTGTAATCGACTTTCTGTTTTTTTCAATACGTCATCAATTCCTAAATCATCATTTTTACCTTCGAACCATTCTTTTCGTTGTTCTGATTTTATCTTACTTAAAATAAAATCCCCTTGCCATGGAAACTTTGCGTAGAATTCTTTCTCTAATACTTTTATCTCTTTTCCTTTTGCATCATGCAAATATGAATTTCGAGATTCAATTAAATAATCGCACCAGTTTTCTTTAATCTCAGTATCCTTATTTTTAGGATAACAAGATGCCACTAAAAGTATAATGGCAATTGAAAGTAATTTGTAATTTTTGAAAGG
>JADGFH010000621.1 GCA_016743925.1 Labilibaculum sp. | reverse complement strand
TTCAAAATCTGAATGGTATACTATTTCATTTCCATGTTTCCATCCATTGGTATAATGCAGTGTTCTGATTTTTTCACCAAATTCATTCCAATAATTCCAAATTCCTTGCTTAACACCTTTATCAAAAGATCCTTGTTCTATAAGCTGTCCTGATTTCTCAAATACCTGATACATTCCATGAAGTAAAAATTCAGAATAACCACCTACATTTTTCTGAATCCTATCTTTTTTATACCAATGGTAAATGATCTTAGAAGACAATTTAAATTCCACTTTCTCAACCAACACATTGATTTGAATTAGCTTCCCTTCTTCTTCTACACTTACTTTTCGTGTTAATGGAATTGAATTTTTTTCTTGTCCAACTGCCTGTACAGATAATACAACTAACAAAACAATAATTAAACGACTCATATATAATGTATTAATCCTCATTATTCCTAAATTACGATTACTTGCTTTCCGTTTTACCGATTGTTTTCAACTCCCCTTCTCGTTCTATTTTTAAACTATCCTGTCCAATTTTAGTAATCAAAAAACCATTCAAATCCATTCCTTCACGAACCAAATATTCTCTGCTATTAATCTGTAACAAACCAACCACTTTTTTATGATTTTGAATGCATCCTCGATAAGTCATTCCGGGCCAGCTCCATGTTCGAGCTTTTGTCGTCTTAGATTTACCTTTCCCTTTTGTTGCTTTTTTATCAGCTCCCACAAATACTGGTTTGTTTTTTAAAAATGGATCCGTGTAATTTAATCCTAAATCAAACTTTTGTTTTTCAGATGGATTAGTAAATTTGAGTTCCTTAAACTTAGATTCATTAACTATCAGTTCAGTAGGTTTCACATGATTGTATACCTTAAAAGCAATAAATGCCCAAAGCATACAAACACATGGCAGTAAAATAAATATGGCTTTTTTATTGTTCATTTAAGCAATCGTTAAACTATAAGATTCACTGTAATAGCTTTCATTTCCAGCCTTATCAACTGCTTTCACCCTCCAATAATAGCTTCCCGTTGCAGAAAATGTATGCGAATAGCTTTGATCTTCTGTCTCTTCTTCTTTTTCCAAATTTGAAAAATCTACTTTTTTGGAAATTTGAATTACAAAACTCACAGGAGTTAACTCATTATCTGCTGTAAAATTCCATTCCAACATTTGGTTTAAACCGGTAAGAGAAGCCTTGTTATCTGGCGATGACAGTACTGGTAAAGCAGGTGAAGTTAAATCAACAAATAAAATACGATTAGCATATGGTGTTGACTGTTTCTTAATTGTGTCATTTGCTTTCACACCCCATGAATATTTTCCTTCCAGTAAGTCCAATTCAAGGTTTGTACCTATTATGTCTACTGGATCTATTACCGCTTCTCCATTCCAAGTATTCTTATATATTTCAAAAGTGTAGTCATCGGCAATTCCAATCTTGTTCCATCGGAAGTTGAGCTGCTTATCTTTAGTTATCTGATTTTCTTGCGGAGATACCAAAACAATCTTTTGCTCCGATATATTTTGAGCTTCGCTAATTATAATTTTTGAACTTGTATATGCAGTAACATATCCTGAATTTTCAGCTCTTACACGCCATTCAAAATCTCCTGGGTAAAGCGTAAACAAAAAGCTGTTTTCGGCAACAAGAGTATCCAACTCTAAAGAAATCATATTTTTGAAATCTGGTCGGGCTATTTGAAGACGGTAATCTCTTGCACCATCAATATAATCCCAAATAAACGTAAGGCTTTGAACTTCGGTATCGATTCCATTTGCTGGCCCAATCAGAGTAACAATATCATCTTCAATATCCTCCTCGATAAAATCGCTACAACCAACTGTAATAGCAAGTAGCATGAGCAACAAATAAAAATATTTACCAAACGTATTTCTTTGATTTATAGCAAAGTTATTTGTATTCATCATATCTAATTTTCAATTGTTCAATTTTATCTTGCAGAAAAAAAATGTCCTAATTCACCGTCTGCAAATAAATTCTTACACTCAAATATTCTGTTCTCGATCTTCTATTGGTTTTCAGCTGGAACTTGACACCAGCTAATTTTCCTAAAAATGCTTTTTGCTCTAAGCTATGAACCAATTTCAATAAAGAATGAAAACCGCCTTCTACTTCAAGCTGAAAAGTATTTACCCAATGTCCATTACTCTCTGTCTGATGAACTTCTGGATATTCCCGAATTGTTAATCGATTGGATTTACAATAAGTTGATAAATCTTCAAATATATGTTCATGAGAGATTTCATCCTGATAATCTCCAATACTATTTTTCAATTGAGCCAATCGTTTTTTTAGAATTTGAATTCGCAAAGGAGCATCGGATATTTGCTCAACCTGACTCTCCAAACGATCAACCTGAGTGACAAGATCAACAGTTTTACCAATGGCTAACCAATAAATCAGTACAAATCCCAATAGAAATATTACGGGAAGTATCCTCAAGCGAGTTCGATATGTTAATTCTTTCCACCTCATTGCTTTACTTCTATTTCAAGCTTAAATTCTCCCATTTTACTTGGGTCTTTCTTATAATATTCTTGTTGGATAATATCACCTACCCATTTTTCTTTTCTTAGCTTTTGTATCCATTTGGTAAATTGTACCGGATGGTTTGTTAATCCACTTATGAAAACAACCTGATTTCTAAAATTAACTTCTTTGCCATCTTTCATTTTT
Organism: Labilibaculum sp.; assembly: GCA_016743925.1. Taxonomy (GTDB): domain Bacteria; phylum Bacteroidota; class Bacteroidia; order Bacteroidales; family Marinifilaceae; genus Labilibaculum. The sequence continues at coordinate 1,368 of JADGFH010000621.1, read as the reverse complement.
CCTTGAACAGGATTTAACTCCAAATTTTTCAGGTATAATTTTGAAGGTAAATGCAATGCGATTCGATCTGAGTAATAGCTCAATTTAGATTGTGAGCTTAACCCACTCTTTATAAAAAATGCCTCTTTCTCTTCAAGTTCCATTTTAAGAGAATTCATTTTAACCAGAAGCCCTTTACCTGTTCCCAATTGAGCTGACAACTCTATATGCCTCTTATTCAAATCATCAAACCGAATAAAATTGACCAATAAAAGCAGAAATACAATACACAGAAAAGCATATTGCAAACCAGTGGCTAATCTACGGGCACTGCTCTCTTTTCTCAAAGCTATTATGGACTCGGGAAAATGGCTCACCGCTGAAAAACCTAGAGTAGACACCGCTGAAGCAAAGGGAAGAACTCGATTAGCATCCAACAATTCGGATCCAATCTGATATTGGTCAAGATCCTCTCCTTTTCCTCTCTTATAGGATTCAAATCTCTTTTCTGAGAGCACAAGTTCCATCCCTGGCAATATCAAAATAGAAATATCAGCAAGTAAGGGAAGTAAATTTTTCAAACTTATTGGTCCCAAATACAAATCAATAATCCACAAGTTTCTTTTCTTAAAATCCTGCAGGATTTTTTCCAAAAAGTCTTTTCGAACAATACAAAGCAGTACACGATCAGAGCTTCCAATATCCATTTGCTGATAAACAAAGTCATCTGTCTTGCCATTAGGTAATATAGCTTCAAATCCTGCTTCAATTTGTGCTTTATCAACCTCTTTCACTAATATTCCATGCCCACTTAGGTTAAGCGAAATTTGAGAATTGGCGGGTATGGCATCGAGCTGATCAGTAGAAACTTCTCCAGACTCCTTCTCAGCGAGGGCGATTATTTCATTTATAGTGCGTTTCATTGCAAAAATCTCACAATCAGAATCTGATTGAGACTTTATATGCAAATGAACACCATAAATTTGGTTTCCAGATAGCCAGTTTTTTATGTAAGTAAATCCACTCATTAACAACTATCCTATAATTGTAGGCTTAATTAAAATATTCAATTTTGTTTTGGAATCTTCTTCAGTCCTGCTTGAAAAGAACCACTTAAGAATTGGAACTCGTGATAAAAATGGAATTCCACTTGCCGTTTTACTCTTCCGCTTTTCTTCCAATCCTCCAAGAAGTATGGTTTCCCCATTTCCAATACGTATCATTGATTTAAACTGTCGACTCACCTTTCCCGGAGGAGCAAACTCAGATATTCTTTTCGTAAAACTTGATTGATTCACATCTATTTCCATCGTTACATTCCCATCACCAGCAACAAAAGGCTTAATTACAATCTTTAATTCTGCATCAACTGGTTTAAATAAGGTTTGA
>JADGFH010000620.1 GCA_016743925.1 Labilibaculum sp. | reverse complement strand
TTTCTTATGTCTTTAAATTCTGTAATATTCTTAAAATCATCACGTGCTTCAACTACAAACCTAGTTTCAAGATTAGATCCTTTTAACGACTCCTGACCAAAATCAAAAAGCACTGTTCCATCAGATTCTTTTTTATAGTTCCTTCTGATCCATTCATTCAACTGATCATTTGAATAGCTTTTTTCCTCAACAACAGTGGAAATTTGATTGTTGACAACCATCTGATCCAATGCAGATACCTGTCCACTTGTTAAGCCAGTTAATGCTTCTCCTTGATAAGGATAAGTATACTTTTTAATTAACGGCTGACCTTTACTATTGGTTATTAATTCATCGGTCACTTGAAAATAAACAGGATCGTAAGTCAATGACTTATTAACAGTGACATAATTAGAATTAGAACTATAATTATCATGTATGGTCGTGAACAAAGATTTCAATTTATAATTCCCTAAATGTAATGAGTAGTTTTTAGGAATATATTTACGTACCCAATATATTGATCCTTCCTCCCAACTGGAACCGCGAAGTGATTCTTTTTGTAAAGTCTTAAAGGCTTTAATATTGATAATCTTTTTTGATTCATATTCGTAATTAGCTGTTTCAGCTAAAACATAGGAACCAGTTTGAACACCGTATTTTTTTACAAGATCTAATTTGGCAGATTTGTATTTAGGATAGAGCATAAAGTCAAATGGATAATACTGATTTCCTAAAAAACCAATCACCGCATCGGTTCTAGTATAATAATACTCTGTTTTACCAACATTAAGTGAAGAGGTACCAACATATTCAGTCACTTTAGAATATTCTACCCGAGAATTGCCATTGTAACCCAAATTAAGGTACGAACTAGAATTTACTGAAAATTCTATTTTAGAAGTTGTGTGTGAATTAGATAAAGGATCACCAGAATTTGATTCACTCCAAATATTCATAGAGTAAGTGTCAATATCGGGACTTACCAAATGGCCTACACCAATATTGCCCTGAACCTGAATATCTCCATAAACATACTCCTTTATTAAGTCAGGAGTCGTTTTCTCAGGATTAAAATTCTTAACATATTTAATTCGCAATCCTCCGGCGATTTTTGGAATCCATTCAGCAGGGTTTTCTACATTAATATAATCATCGTATCTAATTGTTGCCGTTGCAAAAGAAGCTCCTATAATCGAATTCGAAGTTTGATCAATACAATTACAAGTCTCTGCACGCAATGTATAGCTGTCCCCTCCAGTCAAAATAATTTCCGTATCATCGGATAAAATTTCATTTGTAATATGATGCACCACCTTAAATATTTCCTGTCCCGTTCTATTATTAGTCAATGTCACTGTTGGATAATAGAAACCAGACCCAACTGATGCAGTGGGAGTAAATTCATAGTTTAAAAAAGCATCACCACTATTAGGAGGGGTAAATATGACTTCATCAACCAATTTCGTTTCCACCTGTACTGACTGATCTTCAACAAGTCCAATGGCAGTGACACTCTTTTGAACTGTTATTTTCTTAGTCTGACTACCACTACTATACTCCCCTTGATCGAGATAGTAATGTGGCTCAAATACAAACTCTGTCTTTCCACCAGTTGGATAACTAATTGATTTTAGCATGCCTGCTTGCATGTATGAGGCATTTCCATCTCTGTTTGCACCTCCCAATTCAATAAGGGGAGCAGCTATGCAAAGTGCTTTGGTTTTTGGAATCAGATTACTATTAGAATTCTCACCATTATAATACCCCCAATAATCCTGAGCAGTCGTTTTCCTTGCTGGTAGTTTTTGGGAATTGTATTCGAAAACATAACTTTTTGCATTATTTTCCGGCGAAATAACATTTAAACCATTTAGTTTAAGACTTTTCTCATTCCCTTCAGTACTAGAGTAGGTTTCTACCTTTTTCCCATTCAGAGGCCTATCAAAATACTGATTGTTTAGAAATTCAATATTTTCAATCTCACTATAAATATCATTTCCTGAGGCTCTTTCAAAAATTCTCACATTTGTTAATCTAGTTCCAGAACCATCTTGTCGATCATTGCTAATATCAAACTTTATCTTACCATTAGAAAACAATATCTCTGACAGTTTTCTGGCCTTGACAATTCTAATCTCACTACCAGTCCAATTATACGATTCAGAACATAATGCATTTTGTGGCTCACATGCAACTACCAACTTGTGACTTTGATTTCCCAAGACATGTTCACCATACCCATGTACATTATCATATTTAAATTTAATAACATCTGAACCATCAGTAGAAATAATTTCTGTAAGATGCCAGGCGCTTGTATTCCATTTACGCCCCAAATATCCACCTCCCGTTGGCGTAATATCAGTCTCTTCAAATGCTTCTTCATCTTCCAGGCTTCTACCAAATCGATATGTAATCCCATCGGGAGTTACTATAATTATACTTTTGCTAAAAATATCCATTGTGATCTTTAGGTTATCAAGTCCCATTGTATGGAAAACTCTATCATTACCCAAAACAAACTGCCCCGAATATCCATTAAAATTGTAATTGTAAATATCTGGCTCTGCATCCTCAAAGCCTTCAAAACATCTTTTCATATACGTATAATCTGCCTCTTGTGTAATATCCAGATCTTCAGCATTTGGAATGCTTCCATATTTGAAATAAAACCCGTTTATCTCTTCATCTGCAATGCCCTTAATTGTACGTGTTATAGTTCCTCCTGCATTTAAACTCCATCCCAAACCGACCCAAGAAGATTCCTGATCCACTTTTATTCCAGAACCATGATAGCTCAATGAAATGGGAACATTTAGTCGTTTAGTTTTTATTTCGTACAGTGGGATTGATATATCAACCAATCCATTTTGAAGATTAACAGGATATTCTCCATACTTCCCTAATGATGCCACCGTTGGAGAAGAAGGGAATTTGACTTGAGAATTCCATCTTGAATAATCTTCCTCCTGAGAAAAGCACATAGATGTTATCAATATGAACAATAGAATCAAAAAATGTGTAAGATAAATTTTCATGTTTTTAAATATTTAGGAATGCAATAATAAATTTCATTTCTGTTAAAAATAAAATTAAGACTACTATCCTTTAATTCCTTTTTTGTTAAAAAGGTAACCTTACCAATTCAATACATAAAATTAATTTATGCTAGAACCATTGAAAAACCTACACTTATCGTAATAAAATATATTTTATTTGTATTCATTCTACATATAAATAAGCATTGTTTGATTAATATTTCTTAAACTAATTCATTTTCTGATCATTAGTGAATAATTTTCAAAGAAAACACATCGCAAACAACGCATAAAACAACAAGCTATTTAAAAAAAACCTCCCAGAAAGACACATGCCATACTAACGATAATACATGGTTGGCACGTTGAATATGGAACCAATGACATTAAAGTATCGAAGTAATTTAGATCGATACTTAAAATAATTTAGAATGGAAGATGAAGGGACAATAGATTCAGATATCAGCCTCCAAATACTGTTCTAACCTATATTTAGAATAATCAAAACCATTGAAATTATCCAGATAATACTAGTAGATAAAATTGAGTAAGCTAATTCTGACAAATGCTAAATGGGGCATTCATGCAAGCACTTCCAAATTACTTATTCACATATAAAAAGACTAAGTGTAGCAACACATATTCCTACAAAATATTTCTTACAAGAAAGTTATAATACTCATGATAATATAGAATTGTACATAGAGCACAAAGAATTATTTGATAAGTATAATTTACTTGGGAATTTCTTTTTATCATTATCTCGATTGAAAATAGAAACCTGTAAATTAATTAACGAAATCTTATTCGCAGAACAAACGACTCAATCAGATCTTGAATTTGAAAATATTGGGGAGGAAATTGATATGCCTTTAACCAATATTCATGTATCAATTTTAATAAAGGGGAATAAAAGACCAATTGTAATGATATCCAATTTGCCAACACATAGATTCTTCGTAGAGCATTTTATTGAACAGATATTTATTAAGAATAGATTTCTTAAAGATTATAAATGCAATGAAATTGTATGGGTCTATAG
>JADGFH010000619.1 GCA_016743925.1 Labilibaculum sp. | reverse complement strand
CAAATATTAAACACCAAACCACACCTCAAACCTAAACAACTAACAATAAGCTATTCATGACAATGTCATGATTTTGTCAATTCAATGCCTCCACAAATCATATTTCATTTTGAAGTATATTAAATACTCCCTGAACAATACGATTAGAAAAATAAATTTATATTTTATTGATTAATAATTGTGGAAATATATCAATTGATATGCATAGAACACTTATTTTTGTTTTTCAATTGTAATTGTAAACTTTTTACTCAGAGTGAACAATGCTCTATAAGGAGTATTTAGAAAAAGAAATAAAATGGCGAAAATTCGTATTAAAGACATTGCTGAACAAGCTGGAGTATCGGTAGGAACTGTAGATCGCGTTCTTCACAATCGTGGTGAAGTTGCTGAAGAAACAAAGGTTAAGATTTTAGAAATTGCCAAGGTAAACAACTATCAACCAAACCTGATTGCCCGAGCATTAACCTCTAAAAAACAGTGCGTTTTTGCCTCTCTATTGCCAACGCCTACCGAAGAAGATATTTTTTGGAGAAAGCCATTGGATGGAATTAGTGAAGCTGCAGAAGAATTGGAACAATTTCAGGTAATCGTAGAGAAGTACTTTTTCGAACATTACAACGAGCAAGACTTTATTGCGCAAACCGAAGCCATTCTAAAACTAGAGCCGGCGGGAGTAGTCTTCTCTCCTATTTTCACCAATGAAAGTTTGGCGTTCACAAAAAAGCTTGATAAAAAAGGTATTCCATATGTTTTTGTTGAATCGAAATTAGAAAATAGTAATTACTTAGCTTACGTAGGAAGTGATGGGTATAACAGTGGAAGAGTAGCTGCAAATCTTATCGATTTTGGAATTTCTAAAGATGCCGATATTCTGGTGATTAACTTGGCAAAAAATCTTGAGAATGTTCTTCATCTAAATCAGCGAACACAAGGTTTTCTAAGTTACTTTATGGATAAGGGTAAAAACGAAGGATTAAAAATCACGATTGAAATACCAAAATCCAAATCTGAATTAATTAAAGAAAAACTAAATCACGTTTTAAAGCAGAACCAAAACATAAAAGCCATTTTCACAACTGGTTCTAAAGTATACAAGATTGCCCGATACCTTGAAGCGAATCAGTTAAACGACATTATATTGGTTGGTTTCGATCCTATCGATCAGAACATCCATTACCTAAATAAGGGAAGTATCAATTTCTTGATTGGCCAACATCCATACCAACAAGGATTCAAAGCAGTAAAAAAGTTATTTGAACACGTTTTAATGCATCATAAAATAAATAAAGACGAATACCTTCCAGTTGATATTATCAATTGTGAAAATATAAAACTATACAAAGCATAGTCAAGTCACACAAAAGCCTGGCTAAAAAGGCCAGGCTTATATATCAATTACATTTTCGTAAAATCAAGGATTGTATAAATCGGGATTAAAATAATCCATAATCGATTTAATCATCTCAATTTTTACATTGGCTTTTTTATGATCGGATTCTATATCTGTCACACGGAAATACGCACTCATTGCTGCTGGCAACTCTCCTAACTGATGATACATTTCCCCAATCTTAAAAAGAGCCTCTACATTTTCTTTCTCTAGCTCAGCTATCTCTTGGTACTTTTCCAATGCAGATCGAAACTCCCCAGATTCCTCTAGTTTAGCAGCTTCAATTATCTCATTCTTTATATCCTTATTCATTGTGCTATTAATTTAGTCGCTTGTTGTGAGAGGCAAATGTAAGTAATTTTCATTTCCGATCGAATAAATGGACTCAATTGATCAAAAAAGAAAGACTTATTTGTAATTTTATGGCTTAAACACTTTTCAAGCATGACAAAACAACACTGGAGACCTGGTACAATGATTTACCCCTTGCCTGCTGTAATGGTAAGTTGCGGCAGTTCACCTGAAGAATATAACATCATTACTATTGCCTGGACAGGTACAATCTGTTCCGATCCGGCAATGTGCTATATATCGGTTCGTAAAAACCGGCATTCTTACAATATTATAAAAAATAGTGGCGAGTTTGTAATCAACCTAACAACAAAAGATCTTGCTTTTGCAACAGATTGGTGTGGTGTTAAATCTGGCAAAGATTTCGACAAATTTAAAGAAATGAAATTGACTCCCAGAAAATCAAAAGAGATATCTGCTCCCATCATCGAGGAATCACCATTAAGCATAGAATGCAAAGTGACCAAAATTGTAGAATTAGGATCGCATGACATGTTTATGGCTGAGGTAGTAAACGTTCAGGCCGATGAGCGATACATTGATGAAAAAGGAGGATTTTCGTTAGCCAAATCCGGTCCAATAGCCTATTCTCATGGTCACTACTTCGAATTGGGAGAACTTGTTGGTCGTTTTGGTTTCTCTGTAATGAAAAAGAAAACAAAGAAGAAACTAGATAAAAAATAAGCTATCGCAGCAGCTCAACATTTATTGACTGATAAAATAAAGCAATAAAAAATGCCGACTCATGTGAGTCGGCATTTCTTTTATAAGGTATTTGCTTATCGAATTCGGTCCATAGAACGAATCAAAGCTTCATCTTTTCCAATTTCTCTAATTGCCAAATAGCATAAAACCAATGCAACCAATGGGAATGCATTTATAATGCTATAATTTGCAGCAGCTCCCAATTCTTTTGCCTGACTACTAATGCTATAATAGATCAAACCCATGGCTCCAAGCATGCAAATCATATTAAAGATAGTTAAGCGAATTTGTAACATTCTTTTCTTGAATAAGAAAATCGTAACAAAATTAATTAAAGCAATAATGCTTAACAAAACAGCAACTGGTACTGCATTAAAAACTGCTGGTTCTCCTTCAACAAGTGCAGGAATACCACGGTAAATAAATTCATATGCAACGTTCGATGCATCAATTAGCTCAGCTAAAGGAAAAAAGAACATGATTGCAATTAAAATAAAACTCCCTAATAAGTATAAAGATTGAATTCTTTGTATCATCGTATATTTAATTTTTGCTACAAATTTAAACTTAAATACAAAAGCAGCAAATTTTCGTATGCTGCTTTTTACTATCATTATTTTACTAGCCAATCACACTAATTAAAAAAATTGAAGCTTTGTAGAATTACCCCTAATTACAAAGCTGTTTTTCACAAGCGTTTACAGCAAGTCAATTCTGTAAACGAGTAAGTAGATTATTAACTTTTTCGTTTTAACGACATGTAGTCGATATAATATAAAACTTTAACCGACAAGCTATTAAACTGGGTCGAGTCAAATGTATTTTTCAAATTATTTACAAAACGATGAGCAACCATGTCATCATCGCTAAAAATTGTATTTTTCCAAACTACAGCTAACTCACTTCCTGGAGCAAACCTCCACGAGTAAACCATATCAATATTAAAACTGTTAAAGTTGATATCTTTATTTTCATTGTAATTGGTGGTAGCCAATCGACCATTATTCTTCAATCTATGAAAACTATTGTATTCTGCCTTTCCCCAATAATGTCTTACTTTTAAACTCAACGAACTCTTATTGTTAAAAATATAATCGCTGGATATTTTATTCTCCACATAAGTTCTGTTTCGATCTCCAATATAAACTTCCGTTTTTCCATCAATTTCTTCATCATCAACATAGCCCAAATCACTTAAGCTTCGTCCCCACTCCAATTGATATTGCATCATAAAGCGATTACTAAAGCGGTAACGTGACTCAAACTCTATTTCAAATACTCTTAGGTTATCGGTAGACAATCTTTTGCCATAATCACCTCTAATATCAATTGCCAAAGCTTTTCGATAGTCAGAAGATACCCATCCACCAATAAATGCCGAAGATCCTTTCCTCAATTTCATCCCATCAATTCTTGGCTCATTAAAATCATATTGGTGTATTGGTCTGAAATTACCATAAATCCCAGTCGATATATGATTTTTAAATTTCACTCGAGCATTGTAAAATATCGTAAAACTTGAAAATCTCCGAGGTGAATATCTAGCTTCATGCTGAAAACGAACATTTCCATTTCTAACTAATAATACTCCTTTGGGATCTGCATTATTATAATAG
>JADGFH010000618.1 GCA_016743925.1 Labilibaculum sp. | reverse complement strand
TCTGTAGTTGATTTAACTGTTCGTTTGGAAAAAGAAACTTCTTACGAAGCTATTTGTGCTGCAATGAAGGAAGCTTCAGAAGGCGAATTAGCTGGTGTATTAGGTTATACTGAAGATATGGTTGTATCTAACGATTTTATTGGTGATACTAGAACTTCTATCTTCGATGCTAAAGCAGGTATCCAATTGTCTTCAACTTTCGTAAAAGTTGTTTCATGGTATGACAATGAAATGGGATATTCTACTAAAGTATGTGAATTAGTTGAGTATATGGATTCAGTAAAGTAATCCTATCAAAATACATGCTAAAAGCTCCCTTTCGGGAGCTTTTTTTTTGCCCTTTTTTATGATATAAAACACATTTTTTTCTGAATCGGGTAAATAGAAAAGCTCTATGTTTGTTACGAACAAAGTAATAATTGTTTATTCTAAACACGCAAATTACTTAAACAACATAATCGTATCACAGACTAATGATTGACGCATATTTAAAACACGAAGCAACCCGCGCTACCAAAGGTATCCCGGCTTTGCCATTGAATGCAGAACAGACTGCAGATCTTTGCGAACTATTGCAAAATCCTATTCAAGGGAAAGAGGATTTCCTATTGCATTTATTCAAAGAAAGAATCGCTCCTGGAGTTGATGATTCAACAAAAGTGAAAGCTAAATTTTTAGGACAGCTTTTAAAAGGCGAATTGAGTTCACCAATTATTTCAAAATCTGAAGCAATTAAGATTTTAGGAACAATGATGGGTGGATACAATGTAACTGTATTGGTTGAAGCTTTACAAGACGAAGCTATAGCTGATGAAGCTGCAGAAGCTCTTAAAGGCATTATCCTTGTATATGATGCATTCCAAACTGTTGCAGATCTTGCTAAGAACAATGCTGCTGCTAAGAGTGTACTTGAATCTTGGGCAAACGCTGAGTGGTTTACTACTCGCGAAGAATTGCCAGAAGAAATCAAGCTTAAAGTTTATAAAGTAGAAGGTGAAATCAATACGGATGATTTCTCTCCTGCATCTCAGGCGTTTACTCGTCCTGATATTCCATTGCACGCTTTAGCTATGGGTGCTGGTCGTTTCGAAGATGGTATCGAAACTATCGCTGGATGGAGAAAAGAAGGTCACAAAGTTGCTTTCGTAGGTGACGTTGTAGGTACTGGTTCTTCTCGTAAATCTGCTGCTAACTCATTACTATGGCACATTGGTGAGGATATTCCATGTGTACCAAACAAGCGTACTGCTGGTGTGGTAATTGGTGGTGCTATCGCTCCAATTTTCTATAATACAACACAGGATTCAGGTGGATTACCAATCACAACTGATGTTTCTGTTTTAAATACAGGTGATGAAATCATCATCAACAATGTAAAAGGTGAGATTACTCGCAATGGCGAAGTGGTTTGTACTTATTCTTTAGCTCCTGATACATTAACTGACGAGTACCGTGCTGGTGGACGTATTCCATTGATTATCGGTAAAGCTTTAACTGAAAAGTCTCGTGTTGCATTAGGAATGCCTGCTGCTGATATTTTTACTGTTGCTAATAACCCAGAGCCAAAGGCTAATCAGGGTTATACAATGGCTCAAAAAATGGTTGGAAAAGCTTGTGGTGTTGAAGGTGTATTGCCAGGAACATCATGTGCTCCAAAAATGACAACTGTTGGATCTCAAGATACTACAGGTCCTATGACTCGTGATGAGATTAAAGAGTTGGCATGTTTGAAGTTCGAAGCGCCAATGTTCATGCAATCTTTCTGTCATACTGCGGCTTATCCAAAAGCTACTGACGTAAAGATGCACAAAAGTATGCCTAAGTTCATGTCTGAGCGTAAAGGTGTGCCTTTGAAGCAAGGTGATGGTGTAATTCACTCATGGTTGAACCGTTTGTTGGTTCCTGATACTGTTGGTACAGGTGGTGATTCTCATACTCGTTTCCCACTGGGAATTTCTTTCCCTGCTGGTTCTGGTTTAGTTGCATTCGCTGGAGCTTTAGGTTTCATGCCATTGGATATGCCAGAATCTGTACTTATCAAATTTAAAGGTAAGCTTAACCCAGGTATCACTTTACGTGATGTGGTAAATGCTATTCCATATTTTGCGATTCAGAACGGACAATTAACTGTTCCTAAGAAAAACAAAATCAATATATTCAACGGTAAAATTATCGAGATGGAAGGTCTTGAGGATATTACAGTTGAGCAGGCTTTCGAATTAACTGATGCGACTGCTGAGCGTTCTGCTGCAGCTGGTTGTGTTAAGTTATCAGAAGAGCGTGTTATCGAGTACGTGAAGTCTAACGTTGCCTTGATGGAATCAATGATCAAGATGGGTTACGATGATGCTCAGACAATTCAGAACCGTATTGATGCTTGTAACGAGTGGTTAGCTAACCCAGTGTTACTTTCAAGAGACGAGAATGCTGAATATGCTGAGACGATTGAGATTGATCTTTCGGACATTACAGAGCCAATCCTTTGTTGTCCTAATGATCCAGATGATGTAAAATTACTTTCTGATGTTCAGAACACTGAAATTCAGGATGTATTCATCGGTTCTTGTATGACAAATATCGGTCACTTCCGTGCTTGTGAAAAAGTTTGGAGCGGATTAACGCCATCTGATAAAGTAAGAACATATATGGCACCTCCTACACGTATGGATGCTGCTGTTTTGAAAGAAGAAGCGACATTTTCTACTTTCTCACAATTAGGTGTTCGTATCGAGACTCCTGGATGTTCACTATGTATGGGTAACCAACTACGTGTTCCAGATAAGGTGAATGTATATTCAACTTCAACTCGTAACTTTAACAACCGTATGGGTACAGGTGCTCAGGTATGGTTAGGTTCTGCAGAGCTAGGAGCTATTGTTTCAGTTCTAGGAAAACTACCTACTCCAGCTGAGTATATGGAGATCTATAAAGAGAAGATCCAAGCTCACGAAGCTGAAGTTTATAAATACATGCAGTTCGACGAAATGGATATGGAGGATGCTCTATACCAGCGTCGCGATCTGTAATCATATTTTTACATATCATTTTAAAGCCGATGTTTACGCATCGGCTTTTTTTATCATAAAATTATCATTCCTTTTATCTGTTCTCTTTTATATTCCTACACCTCTCTTTCTCAACTCAATAGAAGTGAGTCAAACACAATTTATTCTATTTCCAATCATCTCAATAGGAATTCGACAAATGAAAAAAATGACAATGGAGCATATCTATTTGATAAATGGGAGAATGGCACGGCTTATTTCAATAATGACGTAAAATTACAAAAGGCATCCAAATACAATTATTATATTCCCTCTGAGCGAATACAAGTATTAAAAAATAAAGACACTTTAGAAATTCAAGCCCTTTATACGATTGATTCAGTCATCATAAATAATCGTAAATTTATTTACACTTATTTTGAAAACAATAAAAAAATAAATCAAGGATATTTTGAAGAAATTTGCACTGGAGTCTTTAAGCTTTTAAAAAGATATAGATATTTTAATATTAAAAACGACTTGACAGTTCATCGAAACAATAAGAACAAAAACTATGAAATAAGATGTGACTACTATAGTCAAAAAGAAAACTGTATCGCTGGAAAGATAAAGTTAAAAAAGAAATATATTTTTGATATTCTCCCATCTCACAAAGAAGAAATAAAAATCTATCTTAAAAAAAACAATATCAATAAAGAAGCCAACCTAATTAATCTATTTAAATACTATAACTCCCTACAATAAATACATGTGGCAGAAACTCATTAGCTGGCTTGAAAATAATTCATTGAACTGCTCTTTTCAAAAACATTTTGGAATTGAGTGTCCTGGTTGTGGATTTCAAAGCTCTCTAATAGCACTTCTTAAAGGGGAATTTACTGAATCAATACATTTATATCCTGCTTTGTTACCAATATTTAGTTTTATTGGATTATTACTACTCCATTTAAAATTAAAATTCTCCTGGGGTACAATTGCACTTAAAATACTTTTACTGATATCAATTTTATTGGTACTTGGTAACTACTTCCAGAAATTATTATCCCAAGTTTAGTATTTCA
>JADGFH010000617.1 GCA_016743925.1 Labilibaculum sp. | reverse complement strand
CAGGATTCTGGAAAATTAAACGAATTGTCATTGAAGATTCGTTAGGTCAGAAAGTATCATTCGACAATAATTATTTAATAAAAAATAATCTTTCGAATTCCCTCCAAATAACAAATAAGTCTACCAAGTAATTGCGATACTAGGATTGAACCATAAGTTGTCCTTATTCAAGAAATATTCCGTTATTCTTTTTTATTCTTAATTAATAGAGTTTCAATTAAATACTGATATTGTGCTTGTTTTTAAGCCATTTAGCATTTTTACTGAAACAATAATTCTCATATTTGCATTGAACAACAAGAATTTATGAATAGGAATTCATATAAATCAATAAAACACTTACAATAATGTCAAAAGTTAGCATTTCAGATGCATTAAAGTATCACTCGGAAGGTCGTCCAGGTAAAATAGAGGTAATACCAACAAAACCTTATAGAACTCAGCGAGATTTAGCTTTGGCTTATAGCCCAGGAGTTGCTGAACCTTGTCTTGAAATTGAAAAAAATGCAGAAGATGCCTATAAATATACAGGTAAGGGCAACTTAGTTGCTGTTATTTCTAATGGAACTGCAGTTTTGGGCCTTGGGAATATTGGTGCCTTAGCAGGAAAGCCTGTAATGGAAGGGAAAGGTCTTCTTTTTAAGATTTTTGCAGATATCGATGTTTTCGATATTGAAGTAGATGCAACAGATGTTGACAAATTTATTGAGACAGTTAAAGCAATTGCTCCAACATTTGGAGGAATTAACCTAGAGGATATTAAGGCCCCAGAATGTTTTGAGATTGAAGAACGCCTAAAAAAAGAGCTGGATATCCCAGTTATGCATGATGATCAGCACGGTACTGCGATTATTTCGTCTGCAGGATTATTAAATGCACTTGAAATCAACAACAAAAAAATTAAAGATGTTAAAGTTGTAGTTAACGGAGCTGGAGCTGCCGCCGTTTCGTGCACAAAATTATATATTGCTTTAGGTGTAAAACCCGAGAATGTAATTATGTGCGATAGTCGAGGTGTTATTAATGCAAAACGTACCGACTTAAACAAGCAGAAAAAGCAATTCATAACAAGAAGAGATGTTAATACATTAGATGAAGCCATAATTGGAGCCGATGTATTTTTGGGTTTATCAGTTGGTGGAATTATGAGCAAGGAAATGGTTTGTAGTATGGCCGAAAATCCTGTTGTTTTTGCTTTGGCTAATCCAGATCCGGAAATTGCTTACGATGATGCAATTGAGGCCAAAGAAGGTGTAATAGTAGCTACTGGTCGTTCCGATTATCCAAATCAGATAAATAACGTATTAGGATTTCCATATATCTTTAGGGGCGCTCTAGATGTTAGAGCCACAGGAATTAACGAAGAAATGAAGATTGCTTCGGTTCATGCGATTGCTAAATTAGCAAAAGAAGCGGTTCCTGAATCAGTACATGCTGCATATAATGAGCCAAATATAGTATTCGGACGTCATTACATAATTCCTAAAGCAATGGATCCTCGTTTGGTGTCAAGTGTTGCAGTAGCCGTTGCAAAAGCAGCTGTAGACTCAGGAATTGCTCGCAAGAAAATAACAGATTGGGACGCTTATGCAGAAGAATTAAGACAACGTTTAGGTAATGAAAATCAGCTAATTAGAACAATTTTCGATAAGGCAAAATGCAGTCCTAAACGAGTTGTATTTGCAGAAGGAAATAATTTCAATGTACTAAAAGCTGCACAAATTGCTCTTCATGAAGGTATTGCCAAACCAATTATTCTTGGAAACCCTGAAAATATTGAACGAATTATTTCTGAAAATGAATTGGATTTAGAAGGTGCAGAAATTATTGACATCCGATGCCAATCGGAAGCAGGAAGAAGAAATCATTATGCAAATATTTTAAGTGAGAAAAGAGGCCGTAAAGGACTTACTCATAAAGAAGCGGTTGAAAAAATGTACGATCGTAACTACTTTGGAGCTATGATGGTTGAAAATGGAGATGCTGATGCCTTTATTTCAGGTTATGCAACTCGATATTTTGAAGCTCTAAAAATTGCAAGTAAAGTGATAGGCATTGAGGAAGGAATGAAAACCTTAGTTGGTATGAATATTATCATGACTAAAAAAGGGCCACTTTTCTTTGCTGATACAACTGTTAATTCAGAACCAACAGCCGATTCGTTGGTTGATACAACATTAAGTACAGCGCGTGCATTAAAATCCTTCAATATGGAACCAGTTATGGCCATGGTTTCTTATTCTAATTTTGGATCTGTTAGAAAAGGTAGCCCTGTGAAGGTTAACAAAGCAATTACGATGTTGCATGAAGAGCATCCAGAATTAGCTGTTGATGGAGAAATGCAATTAAATTTTGCCCTAGACAAGAACTTAAGAGACAAAACTTTTGCATTCAATAAAATAAAAGGGAAAGATGTTAATACCATTATTTTTCCCAACCTAAGTTCTGGAAATATAGCTTATAAATTAATGCAAGATTTGGGAGGCTCAGAAAATATTGGTCCAATTTTACTAGGAACAGCAAAGCCTTTCCATATCATTCCAATGGGATGTTCGGTACGAGAAATTATCAACATGACAGCAATTGCTGTTGTAGATGCTCAAGGTTAATAGACAAAAATTAATAGTAAAAGGATGGTTTTGTTAAAATTCCATCCTTTTATTTTATTCAATTCATTTTTTTTAGTGACTTTTGCCCTCTTAAAATAAAGACATGAGCATATTATACATCTTAGATTTACTTGGTACACTTGTATTCGCAATTAGTGGAACCATGTCTGCTGCAAATAAAAAATTAGATCTGTTTGGAGCGTACTTTACTGGTTTTATTACTGCCATTGGAGGTGGTACTCTCAGAGATGTTATATTGGGAAATTTTCCTGTTGGATGGATTACCGATCTCAATTACATTATTGTTATCACTATAGGAGTTGCGCTTACCTTTTTGTTTAAAGTGTATATCATGAGCCTGAAACGTACGCTATTTCTATTTGATACAATTGGTATTGGAGTTTTTACAATTATCGGAATTGAAAAATCCTTAAGTCTTCACATTCATCCAATGTTAGCAATTATCATGGGATTGTTTTCAGCAGTGATGGGTGGTGTTATTAGAGATACGCTTTGCAATGATATTCCTTTAATCTTCCGTAAAGAGATTTACGCAACAGCTTGTTTAGTAGGAGGTGTTTTGTTTATTTTACTTGGGTTCTTAGGGATTAGTTCTTCAGTCAACCAATTTATTACAATATCATGTATCATTGCAATTCGAATAATTTGTATTCGATTTAAAATATCATTGCCTGTATTAAAATACTAACAACAAGCTATTTCCTATTTCTTTTAACTGGTGAATTTTGTATATTTAAAGGAATCTCACCTAATTGAAATAGGATGACAAATAGGATTCTTCCCATAGTAGTAAAAAAGCAATTACTTCATTTTACACCAGATGATTCTAGAGTTGTTACGCGATTTTTCACTCCAGGAAACCTCAAAAGAATTGAGAATATTTTTGATCGAATTCTAATTCTCCCAAATGATGAAGTGAAAAGAATTTTAGGCATTACCTTAAAAAGCTTTTCAAAACGACATCGTAACATCAAAAGAATTTTCAAAGATAATTTCGATCAAATTAGCAAATCAATAAATTTGGATATCGATTTTAGCCTCGAGCAAAAATTATTAATTGGTTCTTACTTTACCATGGAGTATTCCATTGAATCTGCGGCTTTATTTAATCCATCAATAGTAAGTCATCCGGAACAATTTGAGACCGATTCCAATCGACTTAAGATTATTTTAAGCTTTCGTGCTGTTGGCGAAGGTCATATTTCGTCTATTGTATTTAGAAGAGGAGTTTTAAAAAATAATGGCGATTTGGTTGTACAAAAAAAAAGTGCCTTAGTCGAAAGGGTAGATCGAATCCCAAATCCAAGTTATCAAAAAAATGATTTCATTCTTAAATTAAAGGAGCTGGAATCTTTTGATGCTTTAAAAAGAATAATGGATAACCTTTTAGATGAATTTTCATTTCAGGAGCTAAAAGAGGCAATTAACTTATTCCGAAAAGTAAAGAAG
>JADGFH010000616.1 GCA_016743925.1 Labilibaculum sp. | reverse complement strand
ATACAATTCAACGATTAACTGTTCCTTGATGTTTTCAGGAATTTCTGTTCTTTCTGGTGTATTAAGGAACTTACCACTAAGAGAGGTTTGATCCCATTCTAACCAAGATGATTGGTTATATCTAGCAGTAGATAAAGAATCGGTAATAACTTCTAAAGATTTCGATTTTTCACGAATTCCGATGATATCCCCAGATTTTACTGAATAAGATGGAATGTTACAAACTTGTCCATTAACAGTTACGTGCTTATGGCTAACCAACTGACGAGCAGCTGATCTTGTTGGAGCTACACCTAATCTGAAAATTACGTTGTCTAAACGACACTCTAGTAATTGTAACAAAACCTCACCAGTAATACCTTTACTTCTCGCGGCCTTTTCAAATAAGTTTGAGAATTGCTTCTCTAGTACACCATAAGTGTATTTTGCCTTTTGTTTTTCTTTAAGCTGAACACCGTATTCAGACATTTTTTTTCTACGGCGACTGTTTCCATGCTGCCCAGGAGGGTAGTTTTTGTTTTCAAACGCCTTATCCGGTCCAAAAATTGCTTCGCCAAATTTACGAGCAATTCTACTCTTTGGTCCAATATATCTTGCCATTACTTCTTAAATTTAAATTTTTCTAAAAATAGAAACTTTGCATTAAGTTTTGAATTATGAAAATGCCGCGTTTTTTAGAGAGGATATCAATAAAACTAATTCAAATACTTTATATGCATTTTTTATTAAACTCTACGTCTCTTAGGAGGACGACATCCGTTGTGTGGTAGTGGTGTAACATCTACGATCTCAGCGATATCAATTCCACATGAATTGATTGCACGAATAGCAGATTCACGTCCGTTTCCTGGACCTTTAACATATACCTTCACTTTTCTCAAACCTAGATCATGAGCTACTTTTCCGCAATCTGTAGCAGCTTGCTGAGCAGCATATGGAGTGTTCTTTTTAGAACCTCTAAAACCCATTTTACCAGCAGATGACCAAGAAATTACTTGACCACTGTTGTTGGTTAAGGAAATGATGATATTGTTAAAAGACGAATGGATATGAGCCTGTCCTACAGGTTCGATCTTTACTACCTTCTTTTTAACTGATACTGACTTCTTTGCCATAACTTAACAATTATTTAGTTGCTTTCTTTTTGTTTGCAACTGTTTTTCTCTTACCCTTTCTAGTACGTGAGTTGTTCTTAGTCTTCTGTCCACGAACTGGTAATCCAATACGGTGACGAATACCACGGTAACAACCTATATCCATCAATCGCTTAATATTTAACTGATTTAGAGAACGTAATTCCCCTTCAACTTTCATATTAGCATTAATAGCTTGACGAATACGACCAGACTCTTCATCAGTCCAATCCTTTACTTGCTTATCATGAGAAATACCTGCGTCGTCCAATATTTGACGAGCTGCGCTTCTACCGATACCGTAGATATAAGTCAAGCTAATCACACCTCTTTTGTTTTGAGGCAAATCAACTCCAACAATTCTAGCCATAAATTAAAATATTTATCTATTACAAAGTTTACTAATTATCCTTGACGTTGTTTAAACTTAGGATTTTTCTTATTAATCACATACAAACGTCCTTTTCTTCTAACGATTTTGCAATCTTCAGAACGCTTCTTTACAGATGCTCTTACTTTCATTATTATTGAATTTAATTTTTGTATCTAAAAGTAATGCGACCCTTAGTAAGATCATAAGGTGACATTTCCACCTTAACCTTATCTCCAGGTAAGATCTTAATATAGTGCATTCTCATTTTACCGGATATGTGAGCTGTAATCACATGACCATTTTCGAGTTCTACACGAAACATAGCATTAGATAATGCTTCGGTAATTGTACCGTCTTGTTCTATTGAAGGCTGTTTAGCCATAAGCTCATTAAATTTTATTAGTTTATATCTTCAATAAATTCAAAACTGGACAAGATCTAATATTAGTTCAATTACAATCACTAGTTCTTCTCACAATTTAAGGCCACGTCCTTTATCTAAAATTCGGAACTTGTGGTTCTTCATGAAGATTTCTCCAATTCCGTGTTTTACCATCCTTTCCACAACAGAAAATAAAACTACTTCTGTATGTTTCATATAGCAAAACCTATGTCGCCTAAATGATTATCTTCAATCCACTCTACTTTTAAGTAAAGCTTCTCTCTGATAACCTTCAACAGTTGCTGAACGCTTGAATTACTGAACCAATGTTTGAATTATTAAACTTATCATCAAACTCACCAACCATCGGTAACAACATTCCTTTATTTCAGCAAAAAGCTAGATGGAATTCCATGAACAACCTATTTGTTAATTAAAACACCCGAGGTATTCGGGAATCCATCGTAACCAAGAAACCCTGGTTTAATGCCATTGTTTCTTATTTACTTCTTTGCAATTTAATCCAATTCAAAAGTTAAATTCCTTACGCTATCTCTTTTGATATAAAACCTAAAGATCTCACATAAAGTAAGTTGCTCATAATTAGCAACTAAATCTCATCTTCATCGCTGTCAAAAATCTTTGCAAAGAAAGCAAAAATATTTTAAAATGCAGCAGCTCCTCCCGGAGATTTACCTTTTATTCTTCCAGACTTCATTAATCCATCGTAGTGACGCATCAAAAGATGACTTTCAATTTGTTGTAAAGTATCCAATACAACACCTACTAAAATCAATAAAGAGGTACCGCCAAAAAATTGTGCAAAACCTTGATCTACTCCCCCAATCATAGCAAATGCAGGCATAATAGCTACCAAACCTAAAAAGATGGATCCTGGTAAAGTTATGCGCGACATTACAGTATCTAAAAAGTCAATGGTCTTTTTACCTGGTTTAATACCTGGAATAAAACCACCATTCTTTTTCATATCCTCAGCCATTTGCGTTGGATTTACTGTTATTGCAGTATAGAAGTATGTAAACAATACAATCATCACAAAGAATAAAGCATTGTAGTAAAATCCAGTAAAATCGGATAATGCTGCAGCTACTCCAGTTAATGCATCTGAACTTGCATAGTTAACAAACGCCATTGGTAAAAACATGATTGCTTGCGCAAAGATGATTGGCATTACACCAGCAGCATTCACTTTTAAAGGAATGTACTGGCGAACCCCACCATATTGTTTGTTTCCTACAATTCGTTTTGCATACTGAACTGGTATTTTTCTTGTTCCTTGAACTAACAAAATTGTTGCTGCAAAAATCAAGAATAAAATAACCATCTCGATAACAAATACGATTGGTCCTCCACTTAATCCAGTAACTCTCGAAGTCGCTTCTGCGAAAAATGAGAATGGTAACCTTGCAATAATACCGATCATAATAATGATTGAGATTCCGTTACCAATACCTTTATCAGTAATTTTCTCTCCCAACCACATAATAAACATCGATCCTGCTGCAAGAATTACCACAGAAGATATTGTGAAAAATGTACCTTTAAGAATAAAGGCTGCTTCTGGTAGTTGTGAATGCAAGTTTAATAGATATCCTGGCGCTTGAAGAACAAGAATTATGACAGTAAGATATCTTGTGATTTGGTTGATTTTTCGACGTCCACTTTCACCTTCGCGCTGTAATCTCTGAAAATAAGGAACCGCAATTCCCATTAACTGGATTACAATAGAGGCTGAAATGTAAGGCATGATTCCCAACGCGAGAATT
This sequence comes from Labilibaculum sp., assembly GCA_016743925.1. Taxonomy (GTDB): domain Bacteria; phylum Bacteroidota; class Bacteroidia; order Bacteroidales; family Marinifilaceae; genus Labilibaculum. The sequence continues at coordinate 404 of JADGFH010000616.1, read as the reverse complement.
GATGCATTCGAAAATGCTCCTCCGGAAAACATATCTAACAAACCGAGCACTCCATCTGCTGTTTGTGTTTTTAACGCGCCTAAATGAGCCGGGTCAATCCCTGGCAATACAACCATGGTACCTAAACGGTACACTAACACAAGACCTAATGTAGTTAAGATTCTAGATCTTAAATCATCAATCTTCCAGATGTTCTTCAATGTTTCTATTAAACCTTTCATATCTAAACTTACAATTTAACAACTGTTCCTTCGGCTTTTTCAATCGCTTCGATAGCCGATTTTGAGAATGCGTGAGCTTTAACTTCAAGCTTCGCAGTAATCGTACCATGACCTAAAATCTTAACGTTATCGTTTTTAGACACCATTCCTGCTGTTCTTAAAACTTCTAAGTCGATTGTAGTC